>JBJXGQ010000102.1:0-4824 GCA_046160525.1 Burkholderiales bacterium | reverse complement strand
AGGCGCACCGCACGCGGCGCATACCATCACGCCCGATCAGTTCAACGATGCCGTGCTGGATTTCCTGCACCGTCATCCTATCCGCTCCAATCCGGTGATCTCCCATGACTAGTCGAAACCTACGATGGTTTGGGCCCATGCTCGCCGCCATGTTGCTGCTCGCCCAGAGCGCGGTTCAAGCACAGAAGAAATACAGCCCCGGCGCCAGCGATACGCAGATCAAAATCGGCCAGACCATTCCCTACAGCGGCCCAGCATCTTCCTACGGAACCATCGGCCGTGCGCAGGCTGCCTACTTCGCCAAAATCAACGCCGAGGGCGGAGTCAACGGCCGCAAGATCCGCTTCATCAGCCTGGACGACGGCTTCAATCCCGCCAAGACTGTGGAGCAGATCCGCCGTCTGGTGGAGCGCGACGAGGTTCTGCTCGTCTTCAATCCTTCGGGCACTCCATCGAATGCGGCAATTCAAAAATATCTCAACCAGCGCAAGGTGCCGCAACTTTTCGTGGGGGCCGGGAGCGCGCGCTTTGGCGATCACAAGCGCTATCCCTGGACCATGGGATTCCACCAAACGGATTACACCGAAGGCAAGGTCTACGCGACGTACATCCTGGAGCACCACCCCAACGCGAAGATCGGCGCGCTGTACCTCAACGACGATTTCGGCAAGGAGTTGCTTAAGGGCTTGCGCGACGGGCTGGGTAGCCGGGCCAAGGACATGCTGGTGGCGGCGCAAAGCTACGAACTGCAAGACCCCTCGGTGGATTCCCAGATCGTCTCGCTGCGCGCGGCCGGAGCGGATACCTTCGTCAATTTCGCGCTGCCCAAGGCCGCCGCCCAAGCCATCCGAAAGGCCTACGACATTGGCTGGTGGCCTCTTCAGTTTCTCAACTACGCAGCCGGGTCCGTGAGCGAGGTACTGGAGCCCGCCGGATTCGAAAAATCTGTAGGCATCATATCCATCGACAATCAAAAAGATCCCACCGATGCGCAATGGAAGGACGATCCCGGGCTCCTGGCTTGGCGTGCGTGGATGCGCCAGTATTATCCGGAGGGCGATCCCAACGACAACTCCAACATCTACGCCTATACGCTCGCTCAACTCCTCGTACACGTGCTCAAGCAATGCGGGGATGAGTTGACCCGCGAGAACGTCATGCGGCAAGCTACGAGTATCAAGGATCTCGAGCTTCCATTATTGCTGCCCGGCGTCAAAATCAACACTGGCCCCGCGGACCACTACCCCATCGAACAAGTGCGGCTGCTGCGCTTCAATGGATCGCGCTGGGAAATGTTTGGCGAAGTCATCGGGAAGTGATCGGGCCGCCGCCAGCCATCGCGCGGCTTCAGTCGTTGAATTGCAGCGCCGCCAGCCGCGCGTAGATTCCGTTCGAGGCCGCCAAGGAGGCGTGTGTCCCTTCTTCCACGATCATGCCGTGATCAAGCACCACGATCCGGTGGGCCTTTTGAACCGTCGCAAGCCGGTGAGCGATGACAAGCGTGGTGCGATCCTTCATGGCGCCTTCCAATGCCGCTTGTACGACCCGTTCGCTCTCGGCGTCCAGTGCGCTGGTTGCCTCGTCCAGAAGAAGGAGGGGTGGATTCTTCAGCACCGCGCGCGCGATTGCGATACGCTGGCGCTGCCCGCCAGAGAGGCGCACACCGCGCTCGCCGAGGAAGGTGTTGTAACCCTCCGGCAGATCTCTCAGAAACTCGTCGCAGTAGGCAGCGAGAGCAGCGGCTATAACCTCCTCGTCGCTCGCCTCCGGTCTTCCGTAGCGAATATTTTCCATGGCGTTGGCGGAAAAGATCACCGCATCTTGCGGCACGATACCGGTACGGTGCCGCAGGTCCTCTAGTGCCATGGCGCGTATGTCCGCGCCATCTAGGCGGATCACGCCCGCCGTGGGATCGTAGAAACGCAGCAGCAACTGAAACAGCGTGCTTTTACCCGCGCCGCTCGATCCGACTATGGCCACGGTTTCTCCGGGGCGCACGTGCAAGTTCAAGTTGCGAATCGCATCTGTTTCGGGCCGCGAGGGATAGCGAAAACTGACGGACTCGAATTCGATTGCACTGCCCGATCGCGGCATTGGAACCTTCGCCGGATTGGAGGGCGAGGCGATGGGCGATCGCGTGCCCAGCAACTCCATGAGCCGCTCCGTGGCGCCCGCGGCGCGCAGCAAGTCGCCGTACACCTCGCCCAAAACCGCGAATGCGCTGGCCAGTATGATTACGTAGACCACCGTCTGCCCCAGTTCCCCTGCCGTCATTTCCCCGCGCATGACCGCTTGAGTACCTTGGTACAGGCCCCATAGCAGGGCTCCCGTGGTGGCGATGATGATGAAGGCAATCATCACGGAACGCGCTTTACTCCTGCGTATCGCGGTTTTGAAGGCGGCCTGGGTGGAAGCATCGAAGCGCGCCGCTTCGCGTGCCTGCGCGTTGTAGCTTTGCACCACGGGAATGGCGTTCAACACCTCCGCCGCGATGGCGCTGGAATCCGCCACGCGGTCTTGGCTAGCCCTCGACAATCTGCGAACCCTGCGGCCGATCCACACACTTGGCGCAACGATCAGCCCGAGAATTCCCAGCACGGCGAACATCACATAGGGATGAGTCCACACCAGAATAGCCAGGGCGCCCGCTCCCATGACGGCGTTTCGTAATCCCATGGAGAGCGACGAACCCACCACCGTTTGCACCAAGGTGGTGTCCGTGGTGAGGCGTGACAACACCTCCCCCGTCTGTGTGGTCTCAAAGAAGGCCGGGCTTTGCCGGATCACGTGCGCGTACACGGCGTTGCGCACATCGGCCGTGACCCGCTCGCCCAACCAGCTCACCATGTAGAAACGCGCAGCGCTAAAAATACCCACCGCCACCGCAACACCAAACAGCGCGAGGAAATGCCCTCGCACTGCCATGGCTTGCTTCCCCTTATCCGCCGCCGCGAGACCACCGTCGATCAGGCTGCGCAGGGCCAACGGAAACAGCAAGGTCGCGCCAGCGGCGAGCGCCAGGAAGAGCAACGCCAGCGCGATGCGGCCTCGGTAGGGGCGAAGAAAGGGAATCAGTCCGCTTAGGGACTTAGGCGATTTTGTTGGAGCGGCAGAGCGTAGGTTCATCGCGGAGAGCTATTCATCACCAAGGGGTAGACTGCTCCCCATAAAAAGGAGACAGCGCATGCATTATCGTTTGCTGGGCCGCACGGGCCTGTACGTATCGGAAGTTTGTTTGGGCGCCATGACCTACGGCGGGAAAGGCCGCTTGGAAGTGGTGGGCACCCTGGGGTTGCCCGAAGTGCAAGCCCAGATCAAGTATGCCTTCGTTGCGTGGATGCCATGCGCCCCATCGCCCAAGGCCACGGCGTATCGGTCGCGCAAGTCGCACTCGCCTGGTTGCTACAACGTCCCGCGATTACGAGCGTCATCGTAGGCGCCAAAAGCCTCGACCAACTCAGGGACAACATCGCGGCGGCGGCACTCACGCTGTCCGCAAGCGAAATCGCCGCCCTGGATGAGGCCAGCAAAACTCCGCGCGAATACCCAGGGTGGATGTTCGACCGCCAGTTGGCGGATAGGCTACCGGTGAAGTGACCTGACAGGAGGCAAGAATGAACGTACTCGCAAATGTGGCCAGAGCGTTTGTGGTGCTGGCGGGATTTTTAGTGACTGGTGGCATGGCGCTAGGCGCAACGGTGGACCGCATGTACGTGCTGGAATGCGGCCGTTCCGTGACTCCTGATGTATCGGCCAACTGGTCTCCCGGCGTTGACGTGGGTGTGTCGCGCGAATTCAGCGATAACTGCTATCTCATCCGCCACGGCAACCGTTGGTTCCTCTGGGACGCCGGCATGTCCGATGCCATCGCGGAAAAACCCGAGGGCGTGAAAGCCGCCAACGGATTGCTCACTCTGTGGGTGCGTAATCCGCTCGTCTCCCAACTCAAGGGGCTTGGATTGTCACCCATGGACATCACGGATATCGCCTTATCGCATTTTCATTCCGACCACGCCGGCAACGCGAACCTGTTCACGGCGGCGAAGCTGTACGTCCAAAGCGCCGAGTATGAAGCTGCCTTCGGGCCAAACTCGGCGAAGTTCGGATTCGCACCGGCCCTCTACGAGAAGCTCGCGAACAATCCGCGCACATTGTTGAACGGCGATTTCGACGTATTCGGCGACGGTTCTGTGGTGATCCTATCCACGCCCGGCCACACTCCCGGCCACCAAAGCCTGTTAGTGCGGTTGCCCAAACGCGGTGCCGTCGTGTTGTCCGGCGACATGGTGCACTTCGATGAAAACTGGAAGCACCGGCGCGTACCCGCCCGCAACTTCAACCCGGAGCAGACGGCGGGGTCGACGGAGAAGGTGGCGGCAGTGCTAGCCAGGGAAAACGCGCAGCTATGGATCAATCACGACAAGACCCAGAGCGACGCTATTGCCAAGGCACCGGAGGCGGTGGAATAAGCGATTGGCAGCAGGGTGTTTTCCGTAGCCACCGCATAGCGCGAATTGATTGTTACGCTCCTGTACTCAACCCCAACAAAGAACTTGACATCGTACCAATATTGATACAATCTGATAGCATTCGGGATTGGCTCCAATGAAGCGGGTTGTAGCGAGGTTTTACCTGACTGCGACGGGCGCCAATCCAGTGCGCGACTGGCTCAAGCGGTTGCCTTTGGCTGACCGGAAGCAGGTTGGCCACGACATTCGAGATGTTGAATTTGGTTGGCCGATCGGGATGCCCTTATGCCGGTCTCTTGGCGCGGGGCTTTGGGAGGTGCGCAGCAGCTTGCCAAGCCAGCGCATTGCGAGGGTA
>JBJXGQ010000101.1:0-10159 GCA_046160525.1 Burkholderiales bacterium | reverse complement strand
CCATTTTGAATCTGGGATAGACGAAACTTGTTGCTGCACAGGTGATCGGTCTTGCTCATCTTGCACTCGGGTGAACCGAAAATATCGCGCGCAAATACCGTGGTTTCCATCGCGTTGGCGAAGCTCTCGGTGCTCAAGTTGGCGCCGGCCTTGACGGCAGCCTGCTGGAAAATGTCCATGGCGCTGTAACCCCACACCGACCAGACGGATGGATCCTCGGCGAACTGGGTCTTGTACCTGGCGCTCCAGTCGCGGATTGCCTTGGAGGAATCGTCCGCGTAAGGATGCGCGGCTTGGTGCGCGGCGTAAAAACCTTCAACAGCCTTGCCACCGAGAACATGAATCAGATGGTTGTAAGCCGGTACCGCGCCCAAAAACGCAGCCTCGAAGCCGGTCTTGCGCGCTTCGCCCAGAGCGCCGACCGTCTCGCGAATGATCGTGCCGAGTATCACGAGATCGCAATTGGCAGCCTTGAGTTTGGCGATCTGCGAGGAGAAATCGGTCGCCCCGCGCTTGAAGGATGTTTTCTCCACCAGCGTCATGTTGAGCATTTTCAACCCGGCTTCGGCCCCGCGCAGGATTTCAAGGCCGAATTCGTCGTCCTGATACAAAATGCCCACGCGCTTGAACGCCTTCTGCTGCGAGAGAATGGCGAACACTTCGTCGCTATTGACCAGCTTCTGCGCGGCCAGCATGGCTTTCTTCGGATCGTAGCCGTTGTCCTCGAAAATCATCTTGACCTTGCGCCCGCCGATGCCGCCGTTTGCGTTGACGTCATTCACGCGCATTTGCAAACCGTTGCGCGCCTGTTTGCTGGGGCCGGCCAAGGGGCCTGACATATCCAGAATGGAACCCAGCACGATTTCGGTTTTGCTCACGCCCTGGGTTTGTGCCCAGACATGGGCGGTGCTTAAGACCCCCATAAATGAAGCCAGAGCCAGATTCATAATTTTCTTCATGTTGTTCTCCCGTGATGTTGTTGGTAAGTGGTGCGCCAAATGCTCCAATCGGCGACGCGGTCAGATTATCGCTGCGCAACTGACCGGCGGCTGACGGATTCGCAGGTCAGCCTGACAGGGCTTCACAGATCAGGCTAACTCGTTGAGGAAAGGCGGGTGTATCCCGGTTTCGGGCTTTCTCCGGCAGCCTTGCGGGTTGTTTTCAATGCGTCAGTCCGCAGTGAGTGGGCGGCCTTTATTCTGGTCTCGTCGCGCAAGCAATGGAAAACGAAGTCCGCCGCTTGACGCGTGATTGACCTCAACAATATAGGAGCCTGCCATGAACACCCGTCTGACCGTTACCGCTCTCGCCGCCCTTGCCTTCGTCGTTCTTCTCAACGCCGCATCTATTCCCGCTCAAACGCATACCCCCGAGATCATCGCCGCCGGCGCGACAATTGAACATACCGTGCCGGTTGAGTTGACACAAATCGGGATGGTGGAATTCAGATAGAGGGATTGGTATTGGGATTGCATACCGCCACGCCTATCGGCAGGGTTTTGATGGGTATCGCTGTGCTCCACCCATCCTACGGGTATAACGCGGGAGACGGCTCCCCCGAACGTCGTCAGGCCCCTTGATCGGTATGTTCCTTCCAGGTCCGAAGCGCTTTCATGCGCCCAAGCCAAGCCTTGACGTTGGGATACGCACTATAGTCCGTGCCAACGATCTCGCCGAGCGCGATAAACGACGAGGCGAAGTAGCCGGCAATTGTGAGCGAATCACCGCACAGATACTTGTTGCCGGGCGTGAGCAGGTGCTCATTCATCACCTTGAGCCAACCCTGCGCGCGCTCCCTGCCCCATTGAACAGCCGCCTGTTGCGCTTGGTCGCTGCCGCGTTTGTGGTTGGGGAAAATCTGCGGATAGACGAGGCCGTATGCGAGATCGCGGCAAACCTGGGTATTGATCCAATCCATACGTTCGTTGACGCGCGCACGTTGCTGAAGCTCCCTGGGGTAGAGCGGTGAATTGTTTCTCTCAGCCAGGTATTTCAGGATCGCCGAACTCTCGGTTAATCGAAAGGCCCCGTCCTCCAGAACCGGCAGGAGATGGTTCGGGTTGATCGCTTCAAATGGCGGTTTTCAGGTCCGGGGAAGCGGCAAATGCCTTGGCGTGTTCCATGGTGTCGAACTCTTCGATCACCATCACGTTATTGCGATCGCCGTCGATGGCATAAACTGTCCCCTGCTTCCAGCCGAAGCGGGACTTCCAGACCGACCGCCGGGTGTTTTGATTTCTGTGGCCGGGCGTACGGCTGCGCACTTCACGGGCAATGCGAGTGCGCTGTAGTTGGCCTCACCAAGGTCGACTTTGGCGGGGCCGCAGGCGCAAAGCAATGCCGGCAGGGGTGTTGCCGACCACATGCGCTCAGGGTTGATGCTGGTCACTTTTCAGCTAAGCCGTGCGAAAATAAACCATGTGAAAAGGTTTTCAGTATAGGCCGGTATGGTGTTTTTTACGTGTGCCAGAACGCGGCTGAACACTTCCCGTAACGAACTTAGGAACAGACGATGGCTTGTTACCTCAGAAGAGCATATGGCTTGCTTGCCGCTTTCATTTTCACTTTGTCCTTCGCTACATCCGCATTGGCTGCGGGTTCCGTTGCCATGCAGGTCGAACACCTGGTGCGGCAGGCGATGGAGGAATACAACACGGCCATGGAAGCGAACGATAGCGCGAGTTTCCTCAAGTACTTCGCGCCGAACGCCTCCTATGAAACGCCGCTGTTTCGCTACTCCGGGCGAGCCGAGCTTGCGCGCCATTTCGGCGCAGAGTTCGGTACCTTCAAAGCCCGGTTTCAGATGAACAAGATGTTCGTGCAGGGCAACTCAGCCGCCATCGTGCTGACATGGAGCGCGGTGGATAGAAAATCCGCCGATGCAACCAAGATCGATATGGTGTGCCTCTACGAAGTGGGATCCAGCGGCCAGTTCAGCTCGGCCACCTGTTATTTCGATTCCGCGAAAGCCAGGGCGCTCGCGAGTCTCGTCAAGTGAGCGCATCCAAATGAAGAGCGATACCTTGCTGCGCAATATCGTGATCGGGCAGTTTCTGGCCGGCGCCGCCCTCGCGTGTGGCCCTGCCTCGGTGAGCATCGCCGCGGACGATGCCTTCGTGTGCATGGAAGAGACGCAGGAGAAATGCGATTACGAGAACCGGAACATGGCGCTTTTCATCAAGGGCCGGGATGCCTTCGACCGGGGCCGCGAAATCGGAGATTTTCGCGAGGCGCGCGGCTATGCGCTCGAATTGATCGAGCGGGGCGACATCGGGCATGGTGGCGCGCTGATGAAATTCATATACTTGCAGCTAGGCCTGGGGGTTCACAAGAACCTGGTGGAGGCTTACCGCTGGGTCGCCGCGGATATTGCCGCCGGTGCGACCTACAAGCGACTGAATCTCGAACACATCCTCGATCGGTTGGCGCAAAAAATGACGCCCGGGCAACTGAGCGAAGCAAAGCGCTGAAATAAGAATGGGGCGCCGTACTCGCGCACGGCGCCCCATTCGGGAGTGCTCCCGAACTTCTCGGGAAGCGGCGTTACTTCAGCCGTAATTCGCCTTTGATGTACTTCGCGAGCAGCTCGAGCGTCTCCCCGTCGATCATGCCCTTGAAACCCGGCATGCCTTTGCCTGCCCGCCCTTCCGCAATAACCTGCACGAGTTCGCGTTCGGTGAGTTTGGTCACGCGCAGGTCCGCCCCATAGCCGCCTTCGTTCTGGCCGCCACGGCCATCACCCATGTGACAGGTGATGCAGCCGAATTTCTCGAAGGCGAAGCGGCCTCCGGCCCGGGGCACCACGATCACCGGACGGTCTCCTGTTTCGGTTTCCGCGCGGGCGGTCTCCGGTTGGAGCCCCGGTGTGCCCAATGTGAAGAGCGCGGCGCCAAGCAGCCACGCTGTGCTAAAACTGTTCATTTACTTCTACCTTGCCGTTCAAGTTCGGTGTTGATGGCTTGAGAGCGATGATGGACCCCTGGTCCAGCCACCCATTCGCGGGGCCGGCTCGAAGGCCGTCCCCGCGCGTATCACGTGCCGCTTAGTCGATTGAGAACACGTACAGCATGTTGCTGGGCACCTGAGTCTTCAACTCCGGAGTGGCGCTGACGAACCACTGAGGCCAGGCACCCCCGAGGCCGACTTCGATGGCGATGTACTGCTTGCCATTGGACGTGAAGGTCATGGGCGGCGCGTTGATGGCGGAGCCGGTCTCGAACTTCCATAGCTCTTCGAGGGTTACGGCATCGAGTGCTACGAACTCACCCTCCGCGTATCCCGCGAATACCAAGCCGCCGGCGGTGGACAACAAACCGCCCAGTTGCGGATGCTTGGTGGTGTGCTTCTTCACCACCTTGCCGGTGGCCACATCAATCGCGGTGATCGAGCCCGAGATACGGCCGCAGTCCTTGTCCTCGTACGTGGTGAACGGAGCGCCGCCCAAGAACAACTGGCGGTGCTTGAACGTGCCTGGCTCGGTCACTTCCGTGAACGCCTTGTTGCAGCCGTCGATCGTCGGAATGTAGTAGCGGTTGGTCTTCGGGCTGTAGGTCGTGGGGGGCCAGTTCTTGCCACCCATGTGTCCTGGGCGCAGCACGCCTTCCACGGTCCCGCGGCCCTTGGTGGCCGTGCCACGGCCGGCAGCGGTGCCAGGAACATAGGTCTGCACGTCCTTGGTGGGATCGTAGGTCTTCGGCTTGCACTTCGCGTCCAGTCCGCCTGACCAATTCAATTCCGCCACGAACTGCGTGCACCACAGCGGCTCGCCCGTCGTGCGATCCAGCGCATAGGCGTAGCCGTTGCGGTTGGCATGCAGGGTGGCCTTCACCATCTTCCCATTGATCTTCGTATCGACGAAGGTGTTCTCGTTGATCGAGTCATAGTCGTACGGATCGTTCGGCGTATGCTGGAAGCCCCATTTGATCTTGCCGGTATCGGCGTCGAACGCCAGGGTGGAATCCGTCCAGAGGTTGTCGCCTGGCCGGTAGGCGGCGTCCCAGTCCGGACCCGGATTCGCAGTACCCCAGATGATCAGGTTCAGTTCGGGATCGTAGGAGCCGGTGACCCAGGTGGTGCCTCCGCCCGTCTTCCAGGCATCGTGCTTGTCTTTCCAGGTTTCGCTGCCTGGCTCGCCGGGCGCGGGAATGGTGTAGGTCCTCCAGCGGCGGTTGCCGGTCTTGATGTCCAAGGCTTCGATCCAGCCGCGTACGCCGTATTCGGCGCCTGCCATGCCGGTGACGACCATGTCCTTCACGATCAGCGGCGCGCCGGTGATGGTCTCGCTCTTGCCCGGATCGGCGACCTGAGCTTCCCAGATCTTCTTGCCGTCACTCTTGTCGAGCGCGACGATACGGCCGTCGATGACAGGCGAAATCACCATGTTGCCGGACAACACCGCACCGCGATTGTTGATGCCGCAACAGGCTACCGTTGTCGCGTAGTCAGGATCCGGAGCCGGGTTGTATTGCCATACCATCTTCGGCACGCCCCCGCGCGTATCGAGCTTGGTGACCACACCCCAGCCGGTGGTGATGTAGAGGAAACCGTCCTCGGCGACCGGCGTGCCTTCCAATCCGGCGAAGGGCCACTTGATGATGTCCTTGCCCCCGCCCTGGGTGCCGCCCATGGCCCAGGTGAAGGCGACCTTGAGTTTCTTGACGTTCTTGGTGTTGATCTTGTCCAGGCTGGAGAAGCGGTGCGCTTCCAGGTTGCCGTGGTGATTGAGCCAGTTCTGCGGTTCCTTTTCGCTGTTGACCAGACGGTCCCAGGTTACGTCGGCCGCCTGAGCCGCGGCACAGAATGCCATGCCCGCCGCGAGGGCCGTCAATACGGCTGACGGCCACGATTGTGTCGTTTTCACTTTGAGTCTCCCTGATTTGGTTGTGGGTTGGTGCGGTTCGCGCGGTCGTTTTGCCCCGCGCGATGAGCACCGGCGGGGATTCTAAACGAACAATTGCAGCGCTCGCCGCGCTATCCCCGGAGACACCGCCAGCATAGGATTAGTCAATCGCTCCCGTTGTTTGCTAGAATCCGCCGCTTTCCCGAGCAGGGCATTCCTGCCCCGCTCGTATTTCGCACACTTGGCCGGATGTTAAGGTGCTTGGGGTTTCCCAGGTAAGCAATGGCACAAGTGGAGGTCTAACCTTAACCGGAGTGGTACATGGCAGTCACAATGCGTGAGATGTTGGAGGCGGGCGTTCATTTCGGACATCAAACCCGTTACTGGAATCCCAAGATGGCGCCCTATATTTTTGGCCATCGCAACCGGATTCATATCATCAACCTGGAACAAACGCTGGCTCAGTTCAACGAGGCCACCAAGTTCGTCAAGCAGTTATCCAGCAACAAGGGCACCATCCTCATGGTGGGCACCAAGCGGCAGGCGCGCGAGATCGTGCGCGAGGAAGCCTTGCGCGCGGGTATCCCCTACGTGGATTACCGCTGGCTGGGCGGCATGCTGAGCAATTACAAGACGGTCAAGCTGTCCATCAAGCGGCTGAAGGACATGGAGGCCATGATTCAGGATGGCTCCATCGAGCGCTTGTCCAAGAAGGAGCAATTGCGCACCCAGCGCGAATACGCCAAGCTGGAGCGTAGCCTGGGCGGCATCAAGGACATGAACGGCTTGCCCGACGCGGTGTTCGTGGTGGACGTGGGTTATCACAAGATCGCGATCAGCGAGACCACCAAGCTCAATATTCCCATCGTGGGGATCGTGGACACCAACAACTCGCCCGAGGGCATCGCCTACATGGTGGCCGGCAACGACGACTCCAGCCGGGCCATTCGGCTGTACTGCCGCGGCATCGCCGATGCGGTGCTCGAAGGCCGCAACACCATCGTCAAGGAGATCGTCAGCGACGAGTTCGTTGAAGTGGATGACGATGACAAGGCAGCGGCCTGAGTTGGCGAAGCGCTGAGTAGAACAGGGGGCTCGCGAGGCCCCCTTTTTTTGAGATTCACCGCCGCGCCCGCTAAGCGCGGCAGTACAGGAGTGGAAGATGGCGGAAATCACCGCGGGAATGGTCAAGGAACTGCGTGAGCGCACCGATGCGCCCATGATGGAATGCAAGAAGGCCTTGTCGGAAGCACAAGGCGACATGGGCAAGGCCGAAGAGTTACTGCGTGTACGCTTGGGAAACAAGGCGAGCAAGGCCGCCAGCCGCTTGGCGGCCGAGGGCATCGTGGGGACTTTTGTGTCGCCCGATGGCAAGCTCGCGAGCATCGTCGAGGTGAACTGCGAAACCGATTTCGTCGCCAAGAACGACGACTTCCTGGGTTTTGTCAAGCAACTGGCGGAACTGATCGCGAAGAATAATCCGGCAAACGTGGAAGCCTTGTCCGCGCTTCCCATGGCCGGAACAACGGTGGATGGGCATCGCAAGGCGCTGGTGGGCAAGATCGGCGAGAACATGAACATCCGCCGCTTCGTGCGCATCGCATCGAAAGGGCAGGTCGCTCAGTACGTGCACGGTGGTTCGAAGATCGGCGTGCTGGTGGATGTAGTAGGGGGAGACGATGCCTTGCGCAAGGACCTGGCGATGCATATCGCGGCGGCCAAACCCGTGGCACTGGCCAAGGAAGAAGTTTCCGCCGCGCTGATTCAGAAGGAGCGCGACGTCGCCACCGCCAAGGCAGCCGAATCGGGCAAGCCTGCCAATATCGTGGAAAAGATGGTGGAAGGCAGCGTGCAGAAATACCTGAAGGAAGTCACGCTACTGGGCCAACCCTTCGTGAAGGACGACAAGCTCACCATCGCGGATTTGCTCAAGAAGAGCGCGGCCTCGGTCGTATCCTTCGTGCTCTACGTGGTGGGGGAAGGGTTGGAGAAGAGGCAGTCGGACTTTGCCGCCGAGGTGGCGGCCCAGGCCGCGCAGGCGGCCCAGCCACGCTAGCGGTAACATCCTCCCCATGGACAGCAAACCCATCTACAAGAGAATCCTGCTCAAGCTGAGCGGTGAAGCGCTGATGGGGGATGACCCCTACGGCATCAACCGCGAAAC
This sequence comes from Burkholderiales bacterium, assembly GCA_046160525.1. Taxonomy (GTDB): domain Bacteria; phylum Pseudomonadota; class Gammaproteobacteria; order Burkholderiales; family SHXO01; genus SHXO01. The sequence continues at coordinate 2,156 of JBJXGQ010000101.1, read as the reverse complement.
CCTGGAACGCATCGTGGGCGAAGTGGCCGAGGTGGTGCGCATGGGCGTGGAAACTGGGGTGGTCATCGGTGGCGGAAATATTTTTCGGGGGGTGGCGCTGGGCGCCAAGGGCATGGACCGGGCTACCGCCGATTACATGGGCATGCTGGCCACCGTCATGAATGCCCTGGCATTGCAGGATGCCATGCGCCACCAAGGCATCAGCGCGCGGGTGATGTCGGCCCTCAATGTGGAGCAAGTGGCCGAGCCCTATATCCGCGGCAAGGCCATGCGCTACCTCGAAGAAGGCAAGGTCGTGATTTTCGCCGCGGGTACGGGCAATCCCTTCTTCACCACGGATACGGCGGCCGCGTTGCGCGGCATGGAGATGAACGTCGATATCGTGTTGAAGGCTACCAAGGTCGATGGCATCTATACGGAGGATCCCAAGCTCAACCCCAAGGCCGCGCGCTACACGCGGCTTTCCTTCGACGAGGCCATTTCCAGAAATCTAAAAGTCATGGATGCCACGGCATTTACCTTGTGCCGCGACCAAAAACTCCCCATCAGCGTATTCAGTATCTTCAAGACCGGGGCGTTAAAGCGCTTGGTGACGGGGCATGACGAAGGCACCCTGGTTCACAGCTAGCCGACAGGAGAACGGACAATGATTGGCGAGGTGAAGAAGTCCACGGAACAAAAGATGCAGAAGACGCTCGATGCGTTGAAGGCGGATCTGGGCAAGGTACGCACTGGGCGGGCGCACACGGGGTTGCTCGACCACATCACGGTGGATTACTACGGTACCCAGACGCCGCTGAACCAGGTGGCGAATATGAGTTTGCTCGACGCGCGTACCATCGCGGTGAGTCCCTGGGAAAAGAAAATGGCACCGGCCATCGAGAAGGCGATCCGCGACTCCGATCTGGGGTTGAACCCCGCCACGGTTGGCGAGGTAGTGCGCGTACCCATGCCGGCGCTGACGGAAGAACGCCGCAAGGATCTCATCAAGGTGGTGCGCGGAGAGGCCGAAAACGCGCGGGTGGCGGCGCGAAATGTGCGGCGCGACGCCAACCACCACTTGAAGGATCTCATCAAGGACAAGAAAATCTCGGAAGACGATGAACGGCGCGGCGAGGCAGACGTGCAAAAACTCACCGATCACTACATCGGCGAGATCGATAAGCTGTTGCATACCAAGGAAGCGGAATTGATGGCGGTATAACTGCCCGCCGGCAGTTCCGCCTGGGTACACCAAGGGAGGCGTTGGTGAAGACCGGGGTTCAATGAATTTCTTCGCAAGTTCCAAAGTAGCGGTTCCTGGCGTGTTGAGCGTGCCGCGCCATATCGCGGTCATCATGGATGGCAACGGCCGCTGGGCCAAGCGCCGCATGATGCCGCGCGTGGCGGGCCACAGGAAGGGGTTGGAAGCTGTAAGAACCATCGTGCGCTGCTGCGCCGAGAGCGGCGTGGAGTTTCTCACGCTGTTTGCCTTCAGCAGCGAGAACTGGCGCCGCCCCGCCGAGGAAGTTTCCTTCTTGATGCAGCTTTTTCTGCGGGCGCTGGAGCAAGAAGTCGCCGAATTGCACAAGAACAACATTCGGCTTAGGGTGATTGGCGACCTATCGAGCTTCGAAGCGCGCCTGGTGGCCGCTATTGAAAGCGCGCAGGAATTGACAGCCTCCAACACGAAGATGACCCTAACGATCGCGGCCAATTACGGCGGGCGCTGGGATATCGTGCAAGCGATGAACCGCATGCTGCGCGAGCGCGGAGCGCGCGAGAACATTGAAGAGGGCGATCTGGCACCTTATTTGGCCTTGAGTTATGCGCCGGAACCCGATCTGTTCATTCGTACAGGAGGCGAGCAGCGGGTGAGCAATTTCTGCTTGTGGCAACTGGCTTACACGGAACTCTTCTTCACGGATACCTTGTGGCCGGATTTCGACAAGAAGGCCTTCGCAGCCGCGTTGGCGTCCTACGGCAAGCGCGAGCGCCGCTTTGGCCGCACCAGCGAACAGTTGGCCACGCAACAATCCGAGCCAATGGTGGCGGCGCAGGGCGACCATTGAGCATTCGAAAAGGCAGCGCGTCTGGTCACGGCCGTTTCCCTCATCCCCCCCCTTCTCCCGGGGGGAGAAGGGCTTGCAACCTCCCTCTCCCCCCGGGAGAGGGAC
>JBJXGQ010000100.1:0-16249 GCA_046160525.1 Burkholderiales bacterium | reverse complement strand
TTGTACCCAGGAATTTGTTCCTGGGATTCCTGGCGCTGGCATCTACGGCCTTCGGCGCCGATCTTGGCCGTGGCAAGCCCGAAGACGTTGGCCTGTCGTCGCAGCGCTTGGGCCGCATCCAGGAAGTCCTGGGCGCCAAGGTGAAGGCCGGCGAAATTCCCGGATATGTGGCCCTGGTAGCGCGGCGCGGCAAGGTCGTCTACTACGAGGCCAATGGCGTGCAGGACCCCAACGCCAAGACGCCCATGGCGCGCGACTCCATCTTTCGCATCTTCTCCATGACCAAGCCGGTGACGAGCGTGGCGGCGATGATGTTGGTGGAAGAAGGCAAGATGAAACTCGGCGATCCCGTCTCCATGTACCTTCCGGAGCTGGCCAATCTGCAAGTCGCCACCAATGCCGATACCGCGAAAACTCCGGCGGAACTACAAACCCGGCCCGCGAAGAATCCCGTTCGCGTGCTCGATCTCTTTCTCCACACCGCGGGCTTCACCTATGGCTTCTTCAAAGGCGTTCCCGGCGGCGGCCCCGTCGAGCAGATGTACCTCGACGGCAATGTGCTGGACAACAACATCACCAATGCCGAATTCTTGGCTCGCATCAGCAAGCAGCCCTTGAAGTACGAGCCCGGCACCACATGGTGGTACAGCCAATCCACGGATGTGCTTGGAAGGTTGGTCGAGGTTGTTTCCGGCATGACGCTGGGTGAATTCATAGACAAGCGCATCGCCCAGCCCCTGGGAATGGCGGACACGTCTTTCCGCGTTGGGCCCAATAAAGTTGCCCGGTTGGCCCAGCCCTTCGATGAAGACCGGAAAGGTTTGATCCTCCAATACACCGAGCCCACCAAAGGGGAGAAGTTCGAAGCCGGCGGTCATGGCCTGACGGGGACCGTGATGGATTACGCACGCTTCGCGCAGATGTTGCTAAACGGCGGGTCCCTGGGCAACGCCCAAATCCTGGGCAAGAAAACCGTCGAACTGATGACCTCGAACCACATCGTCCCAGGGATCGGCCACGGCCCCTTCTGGCTCCCCGGCCAGAGCCACGGTTACGGCTTATTGGGCGCGGTGCGCACCGAAGGTCCGCGTGCCCCGGCCTTCCTGAATCCCATGGATGGTTCCGACGGCGAATACTTCTGGGCAGGTTATGCGGGCACCTATTTCTGGGTGGACCCGAAGGAAGAACTCGTTGGCGTATACATGATGCAGTCGGTGAAGCATCTGCTGTGGTACGCCAATACGTTCAAGACGCTGGTAAGCCAGTCGGTCGTCAAGTAATCACAGCATCGCCCGCGCGGCTTATTGATCTTTTCGTAATTCATGACGCGTTCTTTCCCTCACCCTCGGTCCCTCTCCCGGAGGGCGAGGGAAGTATTAAGCCCTTCTCCCTCCGGGAGAAAGGTGGGGATGAGGGAAGCGCTTTTGCACAAGATCTTTGTCATGCAATTCGGAATCCTCAATAAACACCCACCCCCGCACACTGCTGGGGTGGGAACATTGCGCTTCGCGGTGTGCGCGTAATCGATCGTAGAAGACCCCGTCATGTGCGGCCGGTACGTTCACCCTGATCAAGCAGCCGTCGAACGGGCTTGGCATATCGGAAGGCACAACCAGAATCCGTTTGCCGCGCGCTTCAATGTCTCGCCTACGATGCTCATTCCCATCTTGCGCCGAACGCCCGATGGCGATGCGTTGGAACTCACGACGGCGCGCTGGTCCTTCGTGCCACACTGGTGGAAGCAACCGAAGCCACCCTCCGCGACGATCAATGCGAGGAGCGAAGAGGCCGCAATCAAACCTATGTGGCGGGACGCCTATAAGTCGGGTAAGGCGCACATTCTCATGCCGGCCTTGGCCTACTATGAATGGCAGGAGCGGCAGCATGCCGATCCGCAAACCGGAGAGATCAAATCCTACAAACAGCCCTATTGTTTCTTCCGGCCCAATCGCGAACCCTTCTGCTTCGCCGGGCTTGCCTCTTGGTGGCGAGTGCCGGATAAACCCGAACCTATTTTGACCTGCGCTTTACTCACGCGTGCCGCATCCGCGGCCGTGGCACCCGTGCATGACCGCATGCCCGTCGTCTTGCCCGAGGAATTATTCAGCGCGTGGACCGATCCAGGCCTTACGACCGCGAGCGCGACAAAGCTTCTCTTGGATCGCGCTCTGGACGAATTCTCTTGGATGCCAGTGCGCACCCTGGTCAACAACGCCAGATCCGAGGGGCCGCAGTTGATGGAGCCTGCGCCATCCTGACTACCCAGATCGTCGTGCAGCCGCTGCGCGCGCTCGCGACCGATCCCACCACGCATCCGCGCGGGCAACATCATCTGAGCGCCGCGAGCGGCCTGGTGTGCCGGAACGGACTCGCCTACGTGATCGCCGACGACGAACACCACTTGGCCGTGTTCCGGGAGCGGCAAACGTTCGGCGAACTGCATCGCATTCTTCCGGGTGACTTGCCAGCGCAAAAGGGAACACGCAAGAAACGCAAGCCGGATTTCGAAACGCTGTTCTCACTGCCCGCGCTCGGCGCTTCGTTTCCCGCCTCGTTGATCGCGTTGGGTTCAGGATCGCGGCACAATCGCAACACCGGTGTCGCGATCCCGCTGGGAAACAACGGCAGACCGTTACGCGAAATCGGGCGCTTCGACTTGACGCCGGTCTATGAACCGCTCGGCGCATTGCTCGGCGCCATCAACATCGAAGGCGCGATGATCGCAGGCGGCAAGTGGATCTTGCTTAACCGCGGCATAACGGGCAAAACAGATAACGTGGTTATTCGCTACCGGTTACCCGACTTGCACGCCGTCATCAAAGGCCACGCGACGGTCATCAAGCCGGTCTCCATTCAGCGGTTCCCGCTCCCGTCCATCGGCGGTGTCAGCCTCGGATTCACTGACGGAGCCGCGCTGCCCGATGGTAGGTGGCTCTTTACCGCCGTCGCGGAGAACACCCGCGACAGCTATGCGGACGGTCCTTGCCTAGGGTCCGCCGTGGGGCTCGTTTCCGCACAGGGTGATTTGCTGGCACTCCACCGGATCGAGCCTCCGGTCAAGGCCGAAGGCATCGACGCAATCGTGGACAACCTTGGCATCGCATTCTGCTTGGTCACCGACACCGACGACCCGTCACAGAGTTCGTGGCTGTTTCAAGGACGCATATAGGAGTAGGTTGGGCTGAATGAAATGAAGCCCAACACGCAACGTCCACACTACTGCTCCGCTTGTATTCCCAACCGCTTGATCAGTTCGCCGTAACGCACCAAATCCTTCCCGATCAGCGCACCAAACTCCTCCGGGCTTCCTCCCGCGATATCGAAACCCGAATCGAGAAAATCCCGCCTCACACTCGCCAGCGCGAGAAACGACACCATCTCCTTGTTGAGCTTTTCTATGATGGTCTTGGGCGTTCCCGCCGGGGCGGCGTAACCAAACCAATTGTGCCACTCGAACTCCGGATGGCCAGCCTCAACCATCGTGGGCACAGCGGGAAGCATTGCCATCCGCTGTTTCCCACCAACCGCCAGCGCCTTGAGTTTGCCCCCCTTTATGTGCGGCAACACGCTGTTCGCCAGTGCAAAGGACATGGACACCTGCCCGCCCAACAAGCTGTTCAGCGTTTCGGCATCGCCCTTGTAGGGAATATGCAGCACATCAATGCCCGCCAAGCGCTTGAAGATTTCCATGGGCAAATGCTGAACACTGCCAACGCCCGAAGATCCGTAGGTGAGGTAATCGGGCCTAGCCTTCGCCAGTGCAACCAGTTCCTTCACCGAATTGGCGGGCACGTTTGGAGTGACCACCAAAATGGCCGCCCCGTAGACCATCAAGGCGATGGGGGCCAGATCTTTAGCCACATCGATTCCCACGTTCTTATAAAGGTGAGGCACGATCACCCTCGGGTTGCTCATGTACAGCAGCGTGTATCCATCGGCGGGAGCCTGCGCGGCGATTCTCGATCCAATCGTTCCACTGGCCCCAGGTTTATTATCGACGATCACTGGCTGCCCCAACCGCCCCGCCAAATAATGCGCGACTTGCCTCGTACGCACATCTCCGGAACTCCCTGGGGAGTATGGGACGATGATGTGAATGGGTTTACTTGGGTACTCGCTGGATGCACACATACCCACTGTGTTCCAGATCCACAGCGCGACCAGCAATAAATACGGCCACCCTCCGCTCATGAGAATTTCCTTACGGTGCGGAAATGGTTTTATTCATTGTTGCGTTCCAGCCAGCGCTGCGCTCGCTGCGCCAGTTTTTCCAACTGCCCGCCGGGAGTCGTATGGGCGAACCATAGTTCATCCGCCATTCGCCGCAACGAATTCGTTGCGGCGAATGGCGGTTTCGGTGGTGACACGCTTTTCCTCCACGCGAAAAGCAGAGAGGATCAGCAAGCGCCCATCTTTCATCGCTTTTCGCCATTCCAGCGGGACGCGCTGCGGCAACGTGCGGGCTGGGCAGATAATGATGGGTTGCGAGCCGCGCAGAAGAATGCGCAGACACTCTTTTTCGACGGGTGAATGAAAGCCGCCGATCACGCAGCGGGTGGCGTCACGCCACGCGGCGGCCTGGTCATACGCGGGCAGAATGGCGTGGCCGGGACAACGCACCGAGCAAAAGAGCGCGGTTTTGGGCAGCGCAAGCAGGCCGAGGTTGCCAAGGGCCGCTAATTGTGCGGGCGCGTCGTTTCCTAAGCGCTCGCGCAAGCGTTTCGGATAGCGGGCGTCATCGGGAGTGAGGATATAAGCCGCCACGGCGCCTCAGACGCTTCCCAGCATCTCCAGATGACGGGCATGGAGGAATTTTTCCAGCTCGTCCTTCGATGGCAGCTCCAATGCGTATTTGGAAACGAAGAGGCGGTTGCCTACGGTGGCAGTGGCGTATTGAACCAGCGCGTGATCCTTGCCGGTGCATAGCAACAAGCCCACGGGCGGATTGTCGCCTTCGGCCATCATGTGCTCGCGATACCAGGTAACGTAGGTGTTGATCTGACCCAAGTGCTCGTGGCGGAACTCATCCACCCTCAACTCCACCAGCACATGGCATTTCAAGATGCGGTGGTAGAACACCAGATCCACGAAACCGCGAGTGTTTCCGATGGCGATGCTCTTCTGCTGCGCTTCCAGGCAGAAACCATGACCCAGTTCCAGCAGGAACTCGCGCAAATTTTCAACCAGCGCCGTCTCAAGGTCGGATTCCGCCACGGCATCCTTCGCCCGCAGCCCCAGGAACTCGAAAATGTAAGGGTCGCGAATGGCAAGCTTCGGCTCGGGAGTTTCGATGCCCTTCTGCACCATCGCCGCGAGCTTCGCCTTGTTCTTCGACAGCCCGGAGCGCTCGAAATACAGCGTGGCGATCTGCCGCTTCAGCGCCCGCACGGGCCAGTTGCCGCGGATACACTCGATCTCGTAAAAGGCGCGTTTCAGTGGATCGTCGAGGGCGATGAGTTCGGCCAGGTGTGTAAACGACAGGCTGGTGAACAGCTTCCGCAATGGCACTGCCAATTCGGGAGTCACCGACTCCCTTTTTCTGCCGGCTGCCTTCCCGGCGACATTGCTGAGCTGCCCTATCCCGGTTTTGGCAGTCAGTGACCGCCAAATTGGAGCCGGCAACAACGGAACGAATTCGGGAGTCAGTGACTCCCGAATTCCTGGATAGGTCAGGTAAAACAGCCGGTACCGGCGCAACTCTCTCTCATCGATCCGCTCCAATCCTGCGTTGAGCAGCCGTTCCGCGAGCCTCTCGATCAACGCATCGCCATACTGTGCCCGGTCCGCGCCGTTCTGTTCGTATTCCCGGATGTAAGCGCCGATGGCCCAATTTCGAAGGGTCAACGCCGTGTTGATCGTGCGGTTCACGCTGGCTGCACAGTGTTCATGCACCTGGCGAATGGAATCCACCAGCGCGGTGAAATCCAGGCTGCTGGCTGCCATGGCAGTGGAGCGTGCTTTGCCGCGAACGATGGGACCGGGCTTATTCTTCTTCGCGGGCATGGCTCAGTCCTCCGCCCCGCTTTCAGCGGCGCGACCGAGGCGGTATTTGATGTCGTAGTTCAGGATGAAATCCAATTCTTCGGACGTAAACCCATAATGCTCCGCTAGCACCGTGTCGATTTCGTCTATGATGGGTTTGGAATTCTGAATCTTGAAGGACTGTGTTTCGGTCGTGCCAGTTTGCGCTGCAGGATACGGGTCAGGAAATTCCCGCTCCCGCACGCCGGCTCCAGGAAGCGGGAATCAATGCGCTGGGTCTCGCCCTTGACGAGATCAAGCATCGCCTCAACCATCCACACGGGGGTAAATACCTCCCCGTGATCGGCGACTCGTTGCTTTGACTTCACCTGGCTCATGAAGCGAACACGGTCCGGATTAGCAGCTTGCACGCTTTCGGGCGCCGATGTTCGCGGGCGGGCGGCCCGTACGCGGCGAGGCGCGTTTGTTCCTCCGCACAGTTTTCTTCGTCGTTGCCATCACGCTTTCCTTTCCCGTTTGCCCCAGGCGCTTCCTCCATGTTCGCGATGGAGCGGTGCTCGTTCTCGGTGGCGGCACGAAGCGCCATTTTATTGCTTGCACTCGCCCTCATCGCCTATTTGACCATGTAATGAAGGGCGGATTGTGATGGGATCATTTATTGGTCGAACCAGCGTAGTTCTCATCTCCTCCCTGCACCGTCAAAATAAAAAGCGGCCGCAAGGGCCGCTTTTTTATTTTGGCGGAGAGAGAGGGATTCGAACCCTCGATACAGGTTTAAGCCCGTATGCTCCCTTAGCAGGGGAGTGCCTTCGACCACTCGTCCATCTCTCCGATCATTCGATATCGGTCTAGCTACGTCTACCACTCTACTAAACGTTACCTGGGTCGAAGGCACGTGGTGCTTAATGTTACGAGCACCTTGCGGTGCTGACCACTCGGCCATCTCGCCGGTTCTTCGCTGCCGGTCATTCAACGTATTCTGCATCCTCAACCATCGCCTGGGTCGAAGGCGACATCGTACTTACTGTTACGAGCACCTGCGGTACTGACCGCTCCGCCCTTTCCCAACGGGGGGCGACTATATCACAGCGCTCCGGCTCAGGCGGGCTCGGCCTCCAAGCCGAAGGCCCGGTGCAGGACCCGGACGGCGAGTTCCATGTACTTTTCGTCCACCACCACGGAGATCTTGATTTCGGAGGTGGAGATCATCTGGATGTTTATGCCTTCCTCGGATAGGGTGCGGAACATCTGGCTGGCGATGCCCACGTGGGAGCGCATACCAACGCCTACCAGGGAGACCTTGCAAACCTTGTTGTCGCCCACGATGTTGCGCGCCCCGATTTTCGCCTTGACCTGCTTGGCGATATCCAGGGCCTTGGTGTAGTCGGCGCGCGGCACGGTGAAGGAGAAGTCGGTCATCTCGTCCACGCTGGCGTTCTGAATGATCATGTCTACATCGACGTTAGCCTCGGCGATGGGGCCCAGGATGGCGTAGGCGATGCCGGGCCGGTCGGGGACGCCCATGACGGTGATTTTCGCTTCGTCGCGGCTGAATGCGATGCCGGAAATAATGGCCTGTTCCATCTTTTGGTCTTCCTCGAAGGTAATAAGGGTGCCCGATACCGCCTCTTCTTCCACGGGCATCAGAGGGTCCGTCAGACTAGAAAGCACGCGCAAGCGAACTTTGTACTTCCCCGCGAACTCCACGGAGCGGATTTGCAGCACCTTGGAGCCCAGGCTGGCCATCTCCAGCATTTCCTCGAAGGTGATGGTGTGAAGCCGGCGCGCTTCAGCGACGATGCGCGGGTCGGTGGTGTACACGCCATCGACGTCGGTGAAGATCTGGCACTCGTCCGCCTTCAATGCGGCGGCAAGCGCCACGGCGGAAGTGTCGGAGCCACCGCGGCCAAGGGTGGTGATGTTGCCCTGGGCGTCGGCGCCCTGAAAGCCCGCCACGACCGGAACGATGCCCGCCGCCAGATCGGCTCTGAGCCTGTCTTCATCGATGGCTTGTATGCGAGCCTTGGTGAAGGCGCTATCGGTCAACACCTTTACCTGCGGCCCCGTGTAGCTTTTTGCCTTGACGCCTATGTTCATGAGCGCCATGGACAGCAGCCCTATGGTGACCTGCTCGCCGGTGGAAGCGATCACATCCAGCTCGCGCGGGTCGGGAGTACCCTGCACGTCCTTGGCCAGCGCAATGAGCCGGTTGGTCTCGCCCGACATGGCCGAGGGGACCACAACGACATCGTGGCCCTGTGCCTTCCACTTCGCCACGCGGCGGGCGACGTTCTTGATCCGCTCCGTGCTGCCAACGGAAGTGCCGCCGTATTTTTGAACGATGAGTGCCATGCCTTGCTCTAGAAGATTTGCCGGGCCGGCGCGCCATGAAAAACCGCCGGCCGCAGCCCCAAAAAAGGGGCGAAGTTTACCCGAAACCTCCCTTCGGCCAAGGTTTCCCTCGCTCCTTTAGGGCTCCGGCATGGAAGGTGCATCTGTGAAATCATGAGCCTTTACGCTATCGTCCTTCTCGCCGCCATGATCACGCTCGCCCTCTACGGGATCGTGATCTATAACAGCTTGGTCAGCGTGAAGCATAACGTGTCCAAGGCCTGGGCCAACATCGACGTATTGTTGAAGCAGCGCCACGACGAGCTGCCGAAGCTGGTGGAGGTCTGCAAGCAGTACCGCGATTTCGAGCAGACCACGCTCCAACGGGTGATGGAAGCCCGCTCCAAGGTTCTGGGTGCCAGCCAGTCGCAGGATATCTTCGCTCTGGGCAAAGCCGAAACCGCATTGCGCGGCAGCCTGGCCAACTTGTTCGCCGTGGCGGAAGCCTACCCAGAGTTACGCTCTAACGAACAGTTTCTGAAACTTCAGGAGCGCATTACCGCGCTGGAGTCCGCCATCGCGGACCGGCGCGAGTTCTACAACGAGAGCGTGAATATCAATAACGTGCGCATCGAACAATTTCCCGATCTCATCGTGGCGCGGGCGCTCGAATTTCACCCCAAAGTGCTGCTGGAGTTTCGCGCAAGCGAAAAGGCGGACGTTAATCTCAAGGCGTTGTTCGCCACTCATTAGTTGGATAGCACCCGGCACGCAGATGTTTTCGTCTTAGGTTTTCAGGCGATTGCACTATCCGCCGCATGGCGCGCCGCGACGCCCGCGGGCTGGCTCATCGCATTGACCCTTGTCACCGGGCTAGGCGCTTTCATATGGCATCGCGGCTTTCGCCGCTTGCGTGCCATCGCCGATACACCAACGTCGAAGATCGCCTCCGCGGCACTGGGTTACGTGGAATTATTTGGCCAGTCCGCCTCGCTACCAGGCCGCAAAACCCGTAGCCAACTCACCAACCTGCCCTGCGTTTGGTTTCGCTATACGGTCGAGCAACGCCGGAACAACAAATGGGTGCGTACCGATTCCGGGGAAAGCCGTGAAGAATTCCTGCTCCGGGACACAAGCGGCTCCTGTGTCATCGTTCCCGAGCACGCCGAGGTCATCGCCTCGCGCAAAGACCGGTGGACTCGCAACGACTACCGCTTCACTGAGTACCTTTTACTGGAGAACGACAAGCTTTATGCCCTGGGAGAACTCACCGCGCCAGGGGGTGCCGGAGAGGCTTTGGATCCACGCCGGGATACCGGAATCTTGCTCGATCAATGGAAACGAGACCCACCGGCCCTGCTTACCCGCTTCGATTTGAATGGAGATGGCGAAATCGGCCTTCGCGAGTGGGAACTCGCACGCTTAGCGGCCCGGCGCGAAGTGCGCCAGCAGCATGACATCGTGCGATCCCAGCCTGGCACCCTTACTCTGCGAAAACCTCGCGACGGCAAGCCGTACCTCCTTACAAACCTCGCGCCCGAACAGTTGGCCAAGCGCTTCTCTATGTGGGGCCGCGTCCACGCCAGCACTGTTCTATGCTCGGGGATAGGTGCTTTGCACTGCTTGTCCTATCTCGGGTTTAAGTGAAAGGGCTGGCTAGCCTTGGCCCTTGGAAAGCAAGGCTTCCTCAACGTCTTTCTTGCCCGCTTCGCGCGCGATATCCAGGGCCGTCTTGCCACGGTCATCCTTCAAACCGGCGTCAGCGCCACGCGACAATAACAACTTCACGGCTTCAGTACTTCCGCTACCCGCCGCCCACATAAGCGCGGTTAATTGGTGGTGGTAGGCGGCGTTCACATCCACTCCAGCGCCCAGTAGCAAGCTCACGCAAGACGTACATGGCCCCGTCACCGCGTATACCATCGCAGTGCGCTGGAGCTGGTCCGCCGCCCTGGCATCGGCACCATTAGCCAGCAAATAGGCCACCACTTCGTGTTTGTTTTCGTACACGGCGGCCATTAGAGGGGTCACCTTATCCAGCGCCGCCAGATTGGCGTCGGCACCCCTTTGGACCAACGCCTTGACCATGTCCAGGTTACCCGCCTTGGCAAACAGGAAGAGCGCGGTTTCGCTCTTTCTATTGCGGGAATTAGGATGAGCCCCAGCGTCCAGAGCGCGTTGCGCGCGCTGCGCATCGCCTTTCTTGGCGAACTCGATCAGTTGCGCGTTCCAAGCCAAGTCTTGCGCGTTTGCGAAGGACAATAGCGGCAGCGCGCAAGCCAGAAGCAGAAAGTAATACCTATTTATCATGGTAATGCGTCTTGCGCGCAAGCGCGGCTTGAACAATTAGGGGGGCAGTCGATTATAGTCGCCCCGCCGTGGTACGCTGGCAGAGCAGCAAAGCGCTGCGCAAGCGGCATATAAGACGAAGTCCCTTTCAACTCCTTTCAATATCAACGGGAGACTGTATGAAGTCAAGCCAACTCAAACTACTCGCGCTGGCCGCGTTACTCTCGGCCACAGGCAGTGTGGTTGCGGGTGAGATTCAAGGCGGTGGTACTACCACTGCCAGCAACCCGATGTCGCCAAAACTGGCGCCTGTGACCCAGGCCATGCTGGATGCCTCGGAAAACGACAAGAACAATTGGCTGCATTCCAATATGTCCTACACCAACTCGCGCTACTACTCCGCGGACCAGATCAACGCGGGCAACGTACACAAGCTCAAGCCAGCCTTCATCTTTCAGACGGAGGTAAAGGAGTCCATGGAGACTTCCGCCATCGTCATGAATGGCGTGATGTACATCACCACCTCTTACAACCACGTTTACGCCCTGGACGCTGTCACGGGCAAGCAATTCTGGCACTACAAGCACAAGATGGGGCCGGTCACCACTTATTGCTGCGGCCCCAACAACCGCGGAGTCGCCATCTCCGATGGCCACGTCTTCATGGGCACCTTGGACGCCAAGCTCATCGCTCTGGAAGCCAAGACGGGCAAGCTGGCCTGGGAAACGCAGATTGCCGACCCTGAGCTGGGATATTCCGAAACCATGGCGCCGGTGGTCGCGGATGGCAAAGTTCTGATCGGTACCAACGGCGGCGAGTACGGTGTGCGCGGCTTCGTCAAGGCCTTTGACGCCAAGAACGGCAAGCTAATCTGGACCGCCTACGCCATTCCCGAGAAAGGCCACGAAGGTGTATGGGCCACCCACGACGCAACCGGCCGCAACATGCTGCGCGACATCGCGGCGGAAAAGAAAATGCTGGCCGAGCGCGGCGGCAGCTTCTACCAAACCTTGGGCGGTGGCGTGTGGATGACCCCGGCCGTGGACCGCAAGACCAAAACCGTGTACTTCGTGGCGGGCAACCCCTCCCCCGACTTGTACGGTGCAATTCGTCCTGGCGACAACCTCTACACCAACTCCATCGTCGCCGTCGACCTGGATACTGGCGCCTATAAATCGCACTTCCAGTACATCGCCCACGACGTTTGGGATCTGGATGCGGTGAGCCCCGTGATCCTGACGGAAGCCAAGGACAAGGGCGGAAAAATGGTGCCCGTGGCCATCCACGGCGGCAAGACAGGGCACGTTTACATGCATAACCGCAATGACCTGTCCTTGATCCGCTTCTCCGACGCGATGATTCCGCAAGAGAACATGTGGGTTCTGCCCACGGCCGACGGCGCGCGCATGTTGCCCGGCGCCAACGGCGGTGTGGAATGGTCTCCCATGGCCATCAACCCGAAGTTGCGCATGGTGTACGCAGCCAACCTGCACCAGCCCATGACTTATCACGTGGAAGCCTCCGAGTATCCTGGCGGCAAGCTGTGGCTGGGCGGCGCCTTCAAGGTGATTCCCGGCGAGAAGCAGTGGGGACGTCTGTCCGCTGTCAACCTCGACACCGGAAAGATCGCCTGGCAAGTGGACACCGAGCAACCCCTGATCGGCGGCGTGTTGGCCACGGCGGGTAACCTCGTGTTCAACGGCGAAGGCAACGGCATGGTCAGCGCCTTCGATGCCCGCAACGGCAAGAAGCTTTGGACCTTCAATTGCGGCGCGGGCGTCAATGCACCGCCCACTTCCTACACCGTGGATGGCAAGCAGTACATCGCCGTCGCCGCGGGTGGAAACACGCAATTGGATTACAAGCGCGGCAACAACATCATCGTGTTCGCGATACCATAAGCTTCAGTCCTTACCCAAGGGCCACCCCAGGTATCCTGGGTGTGGCCCTTGCTTTTTCAGGAACGGAAAATCCTACAGATGAAAATAATTTCAGCACTCGCCACATTGTCATTCTCAACACACTTGCTAGCCTGGGGAAGCCTCACCCAGCCCGCGGCAAGCCAGGGGGAACCGCTTGTCATCGCGGCCGCGGACTCCTCGGCCAAGGATAAAGCCGCCGTCTGCATCGCCTGCCATGGCGAGGACGGCAACTCACCGAGCGGTGCCTTCCCCATCTTGGCCGGGCAAACCAGCAGATACCTCTACCTGCAACTCAAGGACTACAAGGAAGGGCGCCGTAAAGATCCTGTCATGGCGGCCATGGCGGCGAATCTATCCAAGGAAGACATGCGGGCACTGGCAGACTACTTCGCTTCGCGCAAACCGAAGAGCACCAACTTCAATGCCGATGCCGCCAAGGCCGCCAAGGGCAAGGCGGTGGCCGACGCGGCCCTTTGCACCATGTGCCACCTGGGCGGCTTCTCGGGGCAGAACGAGATTCCTAGAGTGGGCGGCCAGCACTACGAATACGTCGTGAAGCAACTCAAGGATTTTCGCGCTCGCAACCGCACCAACGATGCGGGTAATATGACCAGCGTTTCCAGGGGCCTCTCCGACGAAGACATCGAAAACCTGGCCCACTATATCGCCGGATTGAACTAAGTCATGAGCTTTGCAATCGACCTCGCGCTGGCCGCGTTCGCCGCGCTGTTCGCATGGCGCCTTGCGCGCAAGGCGCGCTCGAACAACCAACTATGCGTGTGGTTGTGGGCAAGCGCCATGGCGGCGCTGGGCAGCGCGACGATGCTTGGCATGCTCTACCGCCAGATCGCGCAACTCATCGTTCCAGGAGAAGCCGTGGAAATGCTCTGGCGCCTCTCCATCGCCTTGCATCTACTGTCCACGGCACTTCTACTCTGCGGAGTGATCATTGCCTACGGCGTGGGCCGTATACGCACAGCTGGCCTTATTGTCACGGCCGTTAAGCTCGCGGGTTTCCTCGTCGTTCTCGGCTATAAACAGACTTTCGATATCGCGGTTTACGACTGTGCCCTGAGCGCCTTGCTGCTGTTAGTGCTGTGCACCTACGGTGCGTGGACATGGAAGCTCCCCCACGCGCAATGGATTGTCGCCGGCGCCGTGGTGTGGTTGTTCGCCACCTTGCTCCATCAAGGACGCGTGGGACCCGGCCAGCCGCTCACCCCCGGCGATTTATTCCGGGCCATGGAAATCGCCGCCCTACTATTCTTCGTGCGCGGGGGAGTGGACATGCGTGACGACCCTTCCGCGCAAGGGTTGAGGCAACTCGACTGGCGGCTCCGGGCGAAGAACGGGGCGCGGTAGGTCGGTTGTCCGTTGTCGGTGGTCCGTGGTCATGGACACATCGTGAGCATCTATAGGACAGTTCCATGAAGAGTTTTCGCGATCTGGAAGTTTGGCAACAGTCGATGACCCAGCTTGAAATCGCACAAAGCGTGGTTGGATTAGATAAAGATGACCACGAGCAAATCCAAACGTCGCTCGTCAAAGTAAGAATGCTGCTTTACGGACTCACCCGCTCCCTAAGAACGAAGAGCACCAGCGTCGCGGCAGCGGTGCCTCACCGCGGATCACCTCCCACCACGAGCCCCCCACGGAAAACTGACAACAGACCACGGACAACGGATAACCGCCCACCGGCAACGGATAACCGGCCACGGACAACCGACCCATGATTGCAGTGGACTGGGGCACTTCCAGCTTTCGCGCCTACCGCTTAAGCGTGGATGGCCGAATACTGGACAAGCGCACGGCAGCCTTTGGGATTCTTCACGTAGCGGACCGAAAATTCGGCGAGACCTTGACCGCCCAAATAGGCGAGTGGCTGGAGATGGGCGAAGGGCCTGTACTGATGAGCGGCATGATCGGATCCCGGCAAGGGTGGATTGAGGCGCCCTATTGCGAGTGTCCCGCTGGATTCCCCGAGATCGCCTCCAAGTTGAAGGAAGTCGCATGGGAGCGCCGTCGTATTTGGATCGCGCCGGGGATATGCGGACGCGATAGTTCTGGCGTGCGCGACGTAATGCGCGGCGAAGAGATGCAAATTCTCGGCGCCATGGATTCGCTGCCTGGCCGCTCTGGCTTGGTCTGCCTGCCTGGCACCCACAGCAAGTGGGTTGAAGTGAGAGACGGCAAGATCGAGAACTTCGCCACGCACATGACCGGAGAAGTCTTCGCCGTGCTCAAGGAGCACAGCATCCTCGGCCGGATGATGACGGACGCCACGGATACAGAATCCTTCAGCGCGGGACTATCGCGAGCCAAGGAGAGCGGCGGGCTACTGCACCATTTGTTCGGAGTGCGCGCGCGCGGTTTGTTCGGAGAAATTTCCGATGGGCAGTCGGCCTCCTATCTTTCCGGCATTCTGATCGGGCATGAAGTGAAGGCGGCCCTTGAGAGCAAAACAGACACTCACATCTATATCCTGGGTACGCCCCATTTGAGCGCCCTCTACGCCAGTGCCTGCGATGCGTTCGGTGTCGAGTCCACCGAGCTGGATTCCGAGTCGGTCGTACGCGGTCTATATCTACTTTCGCAACACTTAAACTGAACATGCTCGCTTTTCAGGAAGCCGTTAGCCGTTGCCCTCTCATCGCCATCTTGCGCGGTGTGAAACCCGGTGAGGTACTTGAGATCGGAAACGCGCTGGCCGGTGCGGGGTTCAGCCTGATCGAAGTGCCGCTCAATTCTCCCCGGCCCTTCGAAAGTATTCGGATACTCGCGGATGCACTTGGAACACGCGCGATGATTGGCGCGGGAACCGTTCTTCAGGAAGGCCAGGCCGATCGCGTCGCACAGGCCGGTGGCTCGCTCATCGTCATGCCGCACGCGGATGCGCGCATCGTGCGCCGCGCGAAGCAGTTAGGCCTTTACGCACTGCCTGGTTTTGCCACGCCCACCGAAGCCTTCGCCATGCTGGAAGCAGGTGCCGATGGCCTCAAGCTCTTTCCCGCCGAAGCCAATCCGCCCTCGGTATTAAAGGCAATGCGGGCTGTCTTACCGCGAGAAACCTTGATCTTCCCCGTAGGCTCCATCACGCCGGACAACATGCGCGGGTATCTCGATGCGGGCGCGAACGGCTTCGGGCTTGGTTCTGCGCTGTACAAGGCCGGCAGCACCCCGGCGCAAGTTGCCATCTCCGCGCGGCGCTTCACCGATTCCCTGCGCGGGACGCTAAGCGTCTAGACCACCGCCAAGATCTGCTATCCGGAAGCGCCGCGCGGACGCCGTGGAGGAAGGGTCCTGCCCATTGCCCAGGGACCACTGCGCTTGCGCGCATAACAAGGCTAGTGCCAGTGCGCGTCCCAAGGTGAGCGCGATGCGGCGCGCATTTCGTTCCTGTTCGCCGCTCGATAAGTGCGTGATTGCGTGCCGCACTTTCTCCATTGCCTCGCGCGCCCGGGCCACCGAGCCCTGAAATTCGGGATCGGCGATCTTTCCTTCTATGTCGTAAACCACAGCAGACAAAGAACGCAAGGCAGTCCCGCCACTTGCGGTACGCAATGCATCGAGCGCCAGCACATTCGTGGTGCCCTCCCAAATGGGAAACACTTGCGCATCGCGCAACAACGCGGGCAATCCGGTATCTTCCACATAACCCGCGCCACCGAAACATTCCAGCGCTTCGCTACACACCGCCACGCATTGCTTGGCCGTGGTGAGTTTCA
>JBJXGQ010000099.1:0-12003 GCA_046160525.1 Burkholderiales bacterium | reverse complement strand
GGCGATTCGCCCGTTGCGTAGAAGGCATCGGCATGAACATCGCGAGCCGGCATGCCAAGACGCGTGACTAATTCGGTGGCTGCTTCCACCATGACCGGCGGGCCGGCCAAATATGCCATGAAGCCCTGCAAATTAGGGAAATCCGTAAGCACGGCATCGGTCACCAAGCCGTATCGCCGGTTAGGCGCACTGCCCCGTTCCTGCGACAACACGATATGAACGCTGAGATTGCGGTACCGCGCCTGCAAGGTACGCAGCTCTGCTTCGCCGTACACGTCGCGCTCGGCCCGCACGCCGAAATATAGATGGATGGGTTGGCTCCTACCCTCGGATAACGCCGTGCGCAGGATGGAACGGATGGGCGCCAATCCGCTGCCGCCGGCCACCAACAGCATGGGGCCCGCGTGCTGTGTTCTGAGATACGACGTACCAAAAGGACCCGACACTTTCACCGCGTCGCCCGCTTTGAGGTGGGTGGGAAGTTTTTCGCTGATGCCACCGGGCACACTGCGGATATGAAATTCCAAGGTCTCCTCGTCCGGCCTGTTGGCCATGGAGTAGTCCCGCGCTTGGCCGCCGGAGAAGGCAAACACCACTTTCGCGAATTGGCCCGCGGAAAAAGTGTAGGGGCCACCGGAAACGATGGCCAATCGCAGCCGCAGGATATCGTGGGTGAGAAAATCCAACGCCCCCACCTTGCAAGCCATCACCCGCGAGGGATGCATGATGAATTCCTCCGCGGACAAGCGGCGAATCGTGGTATCCCCCCACACTTGCGTGCGGCACGCCAGGACTACACCCCTGTCATGTTCAGCGGCGGGGAGCGCGTGCTCCGAATACTCTAATTCCAGAATGTCTCCTTGCACCAGCTCGCACTTGCAGGTGCCGCAGTTACCCGCCTCGCAGCTGTATGCGAACCCTACGCCGCTGCGCAACAGGGCGCCCAAAATGGTGTCGCCCGCCTCGGCGCTAGCCACCTGCGGATCGCCCTCGACCGTGATGGTGATGCTCATTGCTGTTTGCCTAGGGGGCGCATTTCATTACTATCCGCGCCCAAGCTCGTTTGTTGCATGCGATTATCGCATCATCGCTCCCCGATCCCTCATGAAACGCAAGCCACGCGCCCCTCTACACAGCGTTTTGTACCGCAAGCGCACCGGAAAGGCCGGCCAAGCTCCGGGTTCGCTCACCTACGTGGGCGACCGGGCGGGATCGTCCACCCGCGTCACTTTGATGGATTATCGCGAGGACGGGTACACCGAGCGCCTGATCACGAGCCCAAGCGAATGCGTGCCCTTCCGCGACTCGAAGTCCGTCACGTGGATCAATGTGGACGGCTTGTCGAACCCGAAGGTTCTCGAAGCCCTGGGACAAGCCATGGGACTGCACAATCTTGTGCTGGAGGACATCCTCAACACGGACCAGCGGCCCAAATTCGAGGACTATGGCGGTTACCTGTTCCTGGTGGCCAAGATGCTGGAGGCGGACCCAACCACCTCGCGCGTCCAGTCCGAACATCTTGCCTTGGTGTTAGGCCCAGGTTTCGTGGTGTCCTTTCAGGAAATTCCGGGCGACCCTTTCGAGCCCGTGCGCGGCCGCATCCGCAGCGGTTCGGGCAAGACCCGCAAGATGGGCGCCGATTACCTGCTCTATTCCCTACTCGATGTCACCGTGGACCAGTATTTCGCGGTGCTCGACAGGCTGGGCGAGCGCATCGAAGCGCTGGACGATCTCATGTTGCGCAGCGAAAGCCCGCGCATCATGGAGGATTTGCACGGGCTCAAGCGCGAACTCCTGTTCCTGCGCAAAACCGTGTTCCCCCTGCGCGAAGTGGTCAACGCCCTGCGCCATAGCAGCTCCGCCTTGATTAACGAGGACAGCGCTCCCTTTCTGCGGGACCTTCACGACCATAGCGTGCAGATAGGCGACCGTATCGAGACCTATCGCGATCTGCTCTCCAGCATGCTGGACTTGCACCTGAGCACCATGACCAACCGCACCAATACGGTGATGAAGATCGTGGCGGTATTTTCCAGCATATTCCTTCCGCTTACCTTTATCACAGGCATTTTTGGCATGAACTTCGAGTTCATGCCCCTGCTGCATTCCCCTGGCGGATTCGGGGTCATCGTGGCTGGCATGGTGGGCATCGTCACCGTCATGTTGGCTATCTTTCGCTGGCGGCGCTGGATATAGCAGACACCACCGTTCCTCTTGCATTAATCGGGACTAAAGGCTAGAGTTCGCGCGGGGTGCCTGGAGGAGGGATTCCGCGTGGTTACGTTCTTGTCATAATGGGCACCGCCACGTGCCTTGCGTGCCTCTCCTCCCTGATCTCCAACAGCGTCACAAGAAGCGTCCGAGAGGACCAGTTCCTACAGTAAATGATCGGGAGAGACACATGAAAAGATGGAAGACTCAACTTGTAGGAGTCGCCGCAGCCCTAGGCTTCGGCTTCGCCATGCAAGCCGGGGCCGCCGATATCACCTGGGATCGTCTGGCTAATGCCGACAAGGATCCCAACAACTGGCTGATGTATCACGGCTCCTTCAAAGGCTGGCATCACAGCGGTCTGGATCAAATCAACAAAAAGTCCGTCAAGGACCTGGGTATCGCATGGATTCACACCCCTGCGGCGACCAAGCGCGGCGTGCAATCCTTCCCCATCGCCGCCGACGGCGTGCTCTACTACACCTCCTCGTCCGGCCAAGTCTACGCGCTGGATGGCGCCACCGGCACCAAGATCTGGGCATACAAGGCCAAGATCGACCAGGAGCGCGCGGAAGGCACTTTCTACAACCCCTACAACCGCGGCCTTGCGCTTGGCTATGGCAAGGTGTACATCGGCACGGTTGACGGCCGCATGATCGCCCTGGATGCCAAGACCGGCGAAGTGGTGTGGGACAACATGATCATGTCCGTCGAGAAGGGCAACAAGGGCTTTACCGGTGCCCCCGTGATCGTCAAGGACAAGGTCCTCATCGGTTCCAACGGCGGTGAATTGTCAGGCTGCTGCGGTCCGATCTTCGCGGTGAACGCGGAGACCGGCGAAGTAGAGTGGCAGTACGACACCATCGGCGGCGACGAGCGCTCCCGCGCTTCCTGGGGCAACGACTCCTGGAAGATCGGCGGCGGCGGCGGCTGGATGACGGGATCCTACGATGCGGCGACCAACAGCGTGTGGTGGGGAACCGCCAACCCGGCTCCCGACTATGACTGGGCCGGCGAGAATTGGATGACCGAAGGTCCGCGTCCCGGAACCAACCTCTACAGCTCCTCCGTAGTCGTGTTGGATGCCGATACCGGTACCCTGAAGGCCTACTTCTCCGAGATGCCCCATGACGCATGGGACTTCGACTCCGCGGTGGGCGAATTCGTCCAGATCGACCGCGGCGGCAAGCGCTACATGCTGCACCCGAACAAGGGCGGTATTCTGTTCACCTACAACGCCGATCCGGAGAAAGCCACGGACCAGGTGTTGAAAGTCGAAAACGCCACCCTCATCGGCAAGACCTATAACTACATCAAGGGCGTGGACGCGAAGACCGGGCAATTGATCGGCCGTCGCGAACTGCCGTTGGGCAAGCACACCAACGTGTGCCCGGCCATCGACGGTGCCATTAGCTGGAACACGGGTGCCTACAGCCCGGCAACCGGCTTGTACTACAAAACCACCATGGAGTTCTGTTTCGACATCGAAGTGCAGAAAGTCGACCGTCCGGCGGATTACTCGGGCCAAGCCTACTTCGGCGCCAGCTGGACCACCCGCCCCCCGGCGGACCGTCCTGCCTTCGGTACCGTGCAAGCTCGTGACCCCGTCAGCCATAAGCTGAAGTGGGAAGTGGAATTCAAGTACCCGCCCCTGGCGAGCTTGATGTCCACCAAGGGCGGCTTGGTCTTCGTTCCGGGTGCAGACGGTACGTTCTACGCGCTGGACGCCGACAACGGCTCCAAACTGTGGCAGCACAATAACGGTATCGGCCACCATGGCGGCGTGATCTCCTACTCGGCCAAGGGCAAGCAGTACGTTGCCGTGGTCACGGGTTGGGGAAGCCATGTGTCCGGTAACTACTGCCCGTTGTTCGGCGAGCCCTTCTGCTCCATGCCGACCGACGCCGGCCAACTGCTCGTGTTCTCCCTGAAGTAAGAAGAAGAACCCATAGCAGGACCGCAGTCCGCAGGGCGGGGGAGTTCCCCGCCCTGTTTTTTTGCCTGTGGGGTGCCGGTAAACAAATACTGGAGTTAGCCGTTGTTCGGCTGCGGCCTCACGCAACTTATGGAGAATTGAATGCCCAGAATTAGCCGTCCAGGACGGATCCTCGGGCTGGCCCTTGTGGCCTTCGCCCCTTGCCTGAGTCCCTCGTCGCATGCCAGCGACGAGGCAATCGCGCCCGCGCTCGCTATGGTTCAGGAAAAGTATGGAATCGATATGAAGAAGTTGTTCTCCACCAAATGCAGTTGGTGCCACCAGGGCATGGGAATGAAGCAAGCCGATGGGCCCAAACTCGCCGGAACCGAGAAAACCAAGCAACAAGTCATGACGCAAATCAGCAAGGGCAAATCCCCCATGCCGGGATTCAAGAACCAGCTCACGGAAAAGGAACTGGAAGCCCTGGCAGACTACATCAAGGCATTACCGAAGTGAGCGATGAGCGCAATCCCGCAACGATTGCGCTGCGGGGTCTGGGAAACTTCGCTTCCTTCTGCTAAGGTTCCTCTAGCTCTTCAGCCGGAAGCAAAGCCTTGAAGTATTGCAGCACCTGCGGCGGCCTATTGGCCCGCCGGATTCCTCCCGACGACAATCTCCCGCGTGCCGTGTGCGACGCCTGCGGAACCATCCACTATGAAAATCCCAAGATGGTGGTGGGCTGTATTCCCGAATGGGGGGATAAAATCTTGCTGTGCCGGCGCGCCATCGAACCCCGCTATGGCCTATGGACGGTACCGGCCGGCTATCTGGAAAACGGCGAAACCACGGGCGATGGCGCCATGCGCGAAACCCTGGAGGAAGCCGGCGCGCGGGTGGAGTTGCTGGAACCCTACGCGATCTACAACATCCCCCACATCAGCCAGGTCTATCTACTGTTTCGCGCCCGCCTGAAGGACAGCGAGTTCGCCCCCGGCACGGAATCCCTGGAAGTAAAGCTATTCGAGGAGTCCGACATCCCCTGGGATGAGATCGCCTTCGCTACCGTGCGCAACGCCTTGCACCGCTACTTCAGCGACCGGCGCACGGGGCAGTTCCCCATGCATGTGGGAACCATTCAACCGCTTCCGGCCCAAGCAAAGCCCGCTTCACCACCCTGACTCTTTTTCCGGGCCCGAGCTGATCTTGTGAATGGACAGGTCCGCGCCGTTGAACTCTTGTTCGGCGTCCAAACGAATCCCCATGACCTGCTTTAGGATGCCGTAGACCAGGAATCCGCCAATGAGCGCCACGGCGATCCCTAGCAGCGTGCCCAAGAGTTGCGACATGAAGCTCACTCCGCCCAGCCCGCCCAGGGCCTTCGTCCCAAATATGCCCGCCGCGATGCCACCCCAAGCGCCGCACAGGCCATGCAAGGGCCAAACGCCCAACACGTCATCGACCTTCCAGCGGTTTTGCGTCCACGTAAACATGCTGACGAAAAGCAGCCCCGCCACCACGCCCGTGACCAGCGCACCAACAGGGTGCATGAGATCCGATCCAGCACATACCGCCACCAAGCCCGCAAGCGGCCCGTTATGCACAAACCCTGGGTCGTTTTTTCCCGCCAGCAGGGAAGCCAGCGTACCGCCCGCCATGGCCATCAAGGAGTTCACGGCGACCAACCCGCTGATCTTGTCGATGGTCTGCGCCGACATCACGTTGAAGCCAAACCAACCCACGGTAAGCACCCATGCGCCCAGCGCGAGGAAGGGAATGCTGGAGGGCGGATGCGCCGAGATGCCTCCGGACTTGGTGTAACGCCCGGTGCGCGCGCCCAAGAGGAGCACAGCCACCAATCCAATCCATCCGCCGACAGCGTGCACCACGACGGATCCCGCGAAATCATGGAACGCGTAGCTAAATTGCTGCTCAAGCCAGGCTTGAACCCCAAAGCGCCCATTCCAGGCTATTCCCTCGAAGAACGGGTAGACCAGCGCCACCAAGGCAAAGGTCGCAATTAATTGCGAGTTGAATTTGGCGCGCTCGGCAATGCCGCCGGAGACAATGGCAGGGATGGCCGCCGCGAAAGTCAGCAAGAAGAAGAACTTCACCAGATCGAAACCGTTCTTCTGGGCCAATTGTTCCGCGCCCACCAGAAAGCTCACGCCGTAGGCCAAGCCATAGCCTATGAAAAAGTAAGCGATGGTCGAAACGGCGAAATCCGCGAGGATCTTCACCAGCGCATTTACCTGGTTCTTGCGGCGGACCGTTCCCAATTCCAAGAATGCGAAGCCCGCGTGCATCGCCAGCACCATGATGGCGCCCAGCAAAATGAATAGCGTGTCGCTGCCCGCCTTCAACTGTTCCATGTCTCCCCCATGCAGATATTGTTATGAGCAAATACGTTCAAAGGGGTGCGCCCATGCAATCGCGGTGCCGGAGTCCTCACACATGCTAAATCAAATACTTAAGTTCCTTTTGAGCGATTGCCCAGCGGCAAGATGCACCATACGAGTGCCATCCCCTGCAATCTCGCACCTATTTAGCGCGCCTCGTGCACCCTCTCGCTACCTTGTCAATTCCGGTGAAATCCAGACCTAGGCTTGACAATCGCTAGACAGTCCGTCTCCGGTGAATTCTGCTGTCATAAGCTCTTCATGAAAACCTCAGCCGCGCCTACGCCAACCCAAACCGCCGTACACCAGGACCGCGTGCTAAACGTCGATGACTTGGTCCGGCTCCTCATTAAAGACAAGCTCGCCACGGCGGAACTGGCCGAGCCTTTTTTGGCGACTCGCCGCGCCATCAAAAGCGCGGCCCACCCCTTAGTCCTCATCTCCGAGCAGAAGTGGAAAGACCCCAGACAGCCGCGCAAACTCCTGCATCTGGAAGCCCTGTGCGAGTGGTACGCCGAGAAGGCTGGCATGCCCTACATGCATATCGATCCCTTCAAGATCGATTTCGCGGCCGTGACCAAGGTGATGTCCAACGCCTACGCGAACCGCTTCCGCATACTTCCCGTGCAGGTCACGGCACGCGAAGTGGTGATCGCAACCTGCGAACCGCACGTGCGCGAATGGGAAAACGAACTCGCGCAAATCCTCAAGCTTGGCATCAAGCGCGTCTTCGCGAACCCCCTCGATATCAACAATTACCTGGTGGAGTTCTACAACCTCGCCCGCTCCATCAAGGGAGCCTCCGCGCAGAACAACGGCTTCAACGACATTACCAACTTCGAGCAACTGGTTCAGCTCGGGCAATCCGGCAAGGTGGACGCCAACGACCGTCACATCGTGCATATCGTGGATTGGTTGCTGCAATACGCCTTCGAGCAACGGGCGAGCGACATTCACCTGGAACCCAGGCGCGATGCCGGTAACGTTCGCTTCCGTATCGACGGCGTGCTGCACCAGGTGTATCAGATTCCCACCGCCGTCATGGTGGCCATGACCAGCCGCATCAAAATACTCTCACGCATGGATGTGGTGGAAAAACGGCGTCCGCAAGACGGGCGCATCAAGACCATCACCCCAGACGGAGAAGAGATCGAGTTGCGGCTTTCCACCATGCCGACGGCCTTCGGCGAGAAGCTGGTGATGCGCATCTTCAACCCCGAGGTGCTGGTACGCGATTTCTCCGAGCTAGGATTCTCCGACGAAGACCTGGCACGCTGGAAATCGCTCATCCAACGCCCCCATGGCATTATCTTGGTCACGGGTCCCACGGGCTCGGGAAAAACCACCACGCTGTATTCCACCATGAAGATGCTGGCGGCGCCGGAAGTCAACGTGTGCACGGTGGAAGATCCCATCGAAATGGTCGAGCCCTTGTTCAATCAAATGCAAGTGCAAGCGGCCATCGGATTGGATTTTGCAAGTGGCGTGCGCACGCTGTTGCGCCAAGATCCCGACATCATCATGGTGGGCGAGATACGCGACCGGGAAACCGCCGACATGGCTATCCAGGCCGCCCTCACGGGCCACCTTGTGCTCTCCACTTTGCATACCAACGATGCCCCCAGCGCCATCACCAGGCTCCTCGACATCGGCATCGAACCCTACATGCTGACATCGACCATCCTCGGGGTCATGGCACAGCGCCTTGTTCGAACGCTTTGCCCCCACTGCCGTGAAGCCGAACCCCTGGAGGACAAAGTCTGGCAGCAAGTCACACTTCCCTGGAAGTCCCCCAAGCCCGCGGTGGCCTACCACGCCAGGGGATGCCTGGAATGCCGCATGACCGGTTACTCCGGCCGCATGGGGCTCTACGAGATGCTGACGATGACCCCGGCCCTGCGTACACTGGTGGATAACAACGCTGATCTGCAATCCTTGCGAGAGCAAGCCTACCGCGATGGCATGAAGCCGTTGCGGGTGAGCGGCGCCATCAAAATCGCCGCGGGCCATACCACTACCGATGAAGTACTTAAGGTAGCGCCTCCCGCCTCCACCGAGCGCGCTCCCGCCACCAAGAAAGATCCCGGCTAGCCAGGGGCGCCCGCCGCCCTTAAACTGCCCCTTTGGCCCCACTACGGCCGGGCATACTTGCGCCATGCACTCCGAAATCGTATCCGCCCGATACGCCCCCGAGACACGAAATCACGCGTTGCTCGCCAATCTGGTCCTGGCGGCCGCCTATGCCCTCGCTGCCTGGGTAGGTTTGGCCTTCGCGGGTACGCCTCCCGCGCTATGGCCTGCCTCGGGCGTTGCGCTAGCGGGCGTGGTCTACGGGGGAACGCGCGTCCTGCCGGGCATTGCATTGGGCGCGGCGGCGGTAGCACTGTGGACATCCAAGAACCTATTGGTAACCGTGGGCGTGGCCGCTGGGAGCGTATTCGAGGCATGGCTTGCCGTGTACCTGCTGCGGCAAGTTCCGCACTTCCAAGCGAGCTTAGGCACCATGCGCTCGGTGCTCGCCTTAACCGGTGTGAGCTTGGTAGCCCCCCTTGCTCGCGCGCTGATTGGCGTTCTCGGCTTGAATGCGGCCGGACAGGTCGAAACGGGAGGTCTCAGCCAACTTATCTGGCAGTGGTGGACAGGCGGTATCCTTGGCATCCTCGTCGCCGCTCCTCCAATCCTTGCGTGGAGCAATAACTTTCGGATCGATCTAAGCACCCACCGCGCGCGTTTTCCGGTGTGGGTGCTTTTGGCGCTCGCCATCGTTGCCTTCGGCGTCATGGACGGGCGTCTGAAGTGGATGCTCGGGGACACTCCGGGCTACTTTTTAATCGTTCCCATCGCCATATTGATCGCGTTGGGCGAAGACATCCGCCTGGCTGCCCTTGCGAACTTAGTGGTAGCTGGATTCGTGTTGTGGGGGTTGTCCTCGGGCCATGGCCCCTTCCCCAAGCATGCCCTGAATCCGCTGCAATTATTTTTGGCTGTAGTGAGCATCGCCACGCTTTTCGTGGCCGCACTTTCCAGCGGGCGCGCCCTGGCGTTGCGCGAATCGCAGCGCAATCTAGCGCGCTTTCGCGGACTCACGGCGCTCTCGGCCGATTGGTACTGGGAGACCGATGCGGAGCACCGCTTCACCTTCTTGTCCGAGGGTTACGAACAGCGTTCAGGGCTGCTCGCCTCGGACACGCTTGGATACACCCGCGGCGGCATGCAGGCGAACGCATTCGAGTCCGAAGCCATCCGGCAACAACACCTGCAAGCGCTGCGCTCCCGGTCTGCTTTCCATGACTTGATACTTCGCCGCGTTCGCGCGGATGGCAAGATGCGCTGGGCCTCGGTCAGCGGCGAGCCCATCTTCAGCGCCACGGGAAATTTCTCCGGATACCGGGGTGTGGGCCACGACATCACGGCGCAGAAACAAAACGTGCTCAAGATCGAGGAATCGCAACGCTTCCTCGATGCCCTCATCAACGCTATTGCCACGCCTGTTCTGGTCAAGGATGAATCCCATCGTTACGTGGCGGCTAACACGGCATTCTCGCAATTTTTCTCGCGGCCCTTGGACCAGGTGCTCGGCAAGGACGATTACGACTTCTTCGAGCCCGCAAAGGCGCAGTACTTCCAGCGAACGGACGATGAGGCGCTGGCAAACGGCCATGTCGAGTACGAATCCGCTTATCCCATCGGCGAGAAACTTCATTGGATGTTCGTGCGCAAGTCCCTGTTGAAACTCCCAGGCGGCGCCAAAATGATCGTGCTGATTATGCTCGACGTTACCGAACGCAGAGCCGCGGAAAGTCGAGTCAAGGACAGCGAACGCCGCTTCATGGATTTCGCGCAGGCGGCAGGAGACTACGCCTTCGAGGTCGATCTCGAAGGCCGTTTCACCTATTGCTCGGCCCGCTCGGGAACCATCTGGGGCTACGCACCAGAGGAGTTAGTGAGCCGCACCCCCGGCGAGTTCATGCCCCCTGAGGAAGTGGTCCGGGTGCGAGAGTGGTTTAGCGAAAATTTGCGCGAAGACGGCTCCTTTCGCGACTTGCAACACCAAGTGACCACCAAGCACGGGGAGCAGCGCTGGATGCTGGTCAACGCCGTCGGAGTGTTTGACAGCGAGGGAAAAAGAATTGGCCACCGCGGTTCCGGGCGCGACATCACCGATCGCAAGACCGTGGAAGACCGCATCAACTTCCTCGCCACGCGCGACGCGTTGACGGGATTGCCAAACCGCGTGCTCTTCGGCGACCGCATCGCGCAGGCGATCGCCGCTTCCCGGCGTACGGGACAAGGGCTGGCGGTTTTCTTCATGGACCTGGACCGCTTCAAGTACATCAACGACACCCTTGGTCACGACGTGGGCGACATATTGCTCAAGCAAGTAGCCGAACGCATGCTGGCCTGCGTGCGCAAGCGCGACACCCTGGCTCGTTTGGGCGGGGACGAGTTCGTGCTGGCGCTCGAAGGCCTGCTTCAGCCAGAGGATGCCGCGCAAGTGGCCACCAAGATCGTGCGCTCCATCGCCGAACCTTATGAAATCTCCGGCCACAGCCTAACCACCTCGTGCAGCATCGGGATCAGCATTTTCCCCTCCGATGCGGAAGATGAACGAACCCTCATGAAGAACGCGGATACCGCCATGTATCACGCCAAGGAAAGGGGGCGAAACAACTTCCAGTTCTTCTCCCACGACATGAATACGCGGGCGGTGGAGCGCAACCAGCTCGAAGCCGCCTTGAGGCAATCCCTGGAAAACGCGGACTTCATCCTGCACTACCAACCCAAGGTTGCTATCCGAACCTTAAAAGTGACGGGCGTGGAAGCACTCCTGCGCTGGAACCATCCCACCAGGGGATTGGTCACCCCGTCTTTTTTCATGGACGTCGCGCAAGACAGCGGGTTGATAGAACCTCTCGGCGAGTGGGCTTTGCGCGAAGCCTGCATGTGCGCCAAACGCTGGGAACTCTCCGGCTATCCGGCCTTGAACATCGCAGTCAACGTCTCGGCGCGCCAGTTGGGCAAGCCCGCCGAATTCGCGCGCCGGGTGAGCCGCATCTTCGCCGAAACGGGATTCGACCCGCGCCGCATGGAGCTTGAAATCACCGAGTCCTTACTCTTGCACAATACCGATGAGATCGTTGCCCGCTTGCGCAAGCTGGCGCGCGCGGGACCCCGCATCAGCGTGGACGATTTCGGCACGGGGTTCTCTTCCCTGTCCTACTTGCGGCAATTTCCCATTCATTGCGTGAAAATCGACCGCACCTTTGTGCGCGATGTGGATACCAATGCGGAACACGAATCGGTGATTCAAGCCATCGTCGCCATGGCCCATAGCCTCAACCTCGTGGTGACCGCGGAAGGCGTGGAATCTCTTGCTCAGTTGGAAGCTTTGAAGCGCCTGGGCTGCGACGACTACCAAGGCAACTTGTTCAGCAAAGCCCTGCCCGCCATCGACATCGCGGCAAAGTTCCTGGCGCC
>JBJXGQ010000098.1:0-9899 GCA_046160525.1 Burkholderiales bacterium | reverse complement strand
GCGCGACTCTATGACGAACCGCCTCCGAATGGCGGTGTGCTTGTTTACGGTGGTAGCCAGGCACACGAGCGGCTTGGCGTCACGGTTGTACCGGTTCAGGAAGTCCATGCAGTGCTCGCCCAATACTCGTAGGCTCCGCCTTTCGCTTCTGAAGTATTTTGAGAAGTCGGGGTCAGGTTTGGCATATTGCATAACTTGGAATGATCAAGAACGAATTGATGAACACTGAACTTATTCAGTCAGCCGTGAACCGGCGATTCCCTTCAAGGGACCGGCATTCATTAATCCGCCGGCTGCTGGCCGGGGGTAGCCCGGCGGCTAGTGTCTTTCTTTTGGGCAGCCAGAAGAAAGACAGCAAAGAAAAGGCCGCTCCCGCCGAACCGTCCCCGTGGGATGCCCTGTGCTACTCGACGCGCCGGGCGGCTGCGAAACTCGCCCGCTCCAACACCACGAGCGGACTCAAACGTTCCTCGCCGGCATCCCCCGGCGCGCCTGCGTTGCTCGGCGGCCCGGAAGGGGAGTCGTCACCCCTCGTGCGTGACCGCGCGCACGCATTCGCCTTTAGTTGCGTGATGCCGGCTCAGACGGCTGCCTATGCTTGGTTTCTTTGGGGGTGGAGAAGGCATAGCGCTTCTTCCAATCGGTGATTGGTTATGGTCCGCAGATCATCTCGCTACACCATTACAAACAGATACGCATGAACTTCTCAGATCGAATCTCACTGCGTGCTGTCAGATTGGAAGACGATGCATTCCTCTTCGAGTTATATGTGCAAGGCGCGGGGGCAAAGTTTAGGGCGCTGGGTCTTCCCGCGGACCAACTCGAAGGTCTTTTGCGAATGCAATATCGTGCCCAGCAAGGGCAGTACAGGGCTCGATTCCAAGATGGCAGATTCGCGCTTGTCCTGGCCGATGGAATTCCTGTTGGGCAGTGGTATACCGCATACCGGCCAGACGAAATTATCGTGGTGGATGTTTCGTTGCTTCCAAACATTCGCGCGGGAATGGGTAGATATCTGGTGAAATCGCTGATCACTGAAGCCCAGTTAATGCATGTTTCGATTCGCGCTCACGTGGAAAAATCCAACCGCGCATGGAACCTATGGCGGCGTTTGGGTTTCCGCATCGAGGGCGAAGACGATGTCTATTTCGCGATTGAGTGGCGGCCCGGGTAAGCGATTCTCTAGTGGCGCAGATTAGGAAAGTTCAGATCTCATTTAGATCTGGCGGCCAACCGCACAGCTTCCAGTTGCTCGTAAACAGGGAGGGAGTGCTTTTCGTTCTCAATAGCGAGTTGCGCACCGGCTGCGCTAAGCTTGGTCGCTGCGTCTGGATTGAACGCCTGGATCGGGTTTTTCGCATCCAATTGTGCCGCGGCCGCCATCGATTTGCGCTCTATTTCGCTCCACGACACACCGAAGTGCGCCAGGATTTCGGACCACATCGATCCAGGCAGATCCGCGTAGTTGACTAGCAATCCATGACCTACTCCCAGATTTCTCAGGGCAGATTCCAATAGAGCACGAAGTGCTCTGGCGCAAAACTCCTCTGCTTGCATTTGTACCGCATCATCGCGATCTAGACCAAACATTTCCGGTGGAAGCATCCCAGGCACCATCTGCACTCCGCGGCGGCGCATATGCGAAACAAGGACCTCGATGGGATTTCGGTAGAGAAAAATCCAGGGCACCGCAGGGAACGCGCGCTGAATTATAGGAAGCTCGAATATGCTCCAACTATCGAACTTGACGAATAGGCGGTCTTCTTCCGAATGACGGCGCTGCCCCAGCGCGGCCATGAGACCTTGCAGCCATTGAGTCCGGTCAGTTTCGCTCGCGCCACCTTCGGCATATCGTTCTCGTAGAATCGTATCGAACGCTGGCGCTTCGGAGATCACGATATTGCGAGCGGAAGATGCCAGCATCTGCGCTACTAAAGTGGATCCGCACCGAGAGGTATGGAAGATGAATCCAGCCGGTTTGACGGCCGGTGGATGCGCCGCCAGTTCGCCGAGAACGCTCGCTGGCGTTTGCTTGAAAAACAGAGAATTAAACGGATAGCGCAACAACCGGCCGACACTCTCTTCGAAGAAGGGCTCGTGGAATCTTTCGCTGCCAGTCCGGTACCATTCGGCCATCATGCGCCCCTGATGGCGATACAGGTGAGCGGGTACCCAGCCATCGAGGTCCGCGGGGCTCATTGCACCGTCCATTTATTCAGAGACCGGCGCCTGGCGTCCCGCATGGTGCGCTCGATTTCTTCTTCGGTGACATCAAACCCGCGCTCGTTCGCCAGTCCCAGGACCTCTCGTACGAAGAGTGCCCGGTCTTGAATGTTCCATAGCCGGTTTTGCATCTCTTGGTCTGCCCACACCCATTCTTTAAAAGCCAAGAGATCCCGCCCTCTAGCGTGATCCTGCGCCGCCGCCCAACCCTGGTCTGGATTTTCGTTCGGCGAGGGCCTCTCACCGCCAGCAAACAGGGACGCAAGCCAATCGTTCACCTTGCAGTCAATAACGAGATGAACTCTATCCGTGGCGCCCAAGTTCTTAACTCTGTGAGGCAGGTTGACGTTCACGTACCACGCCTCACCTTCCTTCATCGGGATGAGATCACCGTCCAGATGAAACTCGACCCCTGGATTGGTGCTGATGGGGATGTGGATGCGTACTTCCCCATCCTCGAACCCGAGTTTATGGTCGCGATGTTCTTTGATGATGGATCCTGCTTTTAACCGTAGAAGCCGAACCGAGAGCAAGGGACATTTGAATTCTGAAAGAACGGAGCGAATGCTAGGGCAGCGCGCCAGCAACTGCGTATCCGAGAAATCCTCGCGGGCCGGGTCCGGGTAGATCGTCCGAGCATCGTCTTGATTAGACCTTAGGGCTACGCCACTCCATCCGCCATCGTGATATCCGGCGTTAAAGTGCACGATCCAATCCTTATCCCTAATTCGATCAAACTCCGATTTAAGCCGCGCCAGGTCGAACTGAAGAGGGAGCCTGACTGCTTTGTAGAGTGTAGCGGTCATCCAGTACGGGCCAATAAGGGGGTGTGGGCATGTTTTCCGTGGGCGATGCCGGCTATACATCGATCCACTGTCGGGTTTCTTTACAGCCATTAAGTGCCGTGACGAGTACTCAAATTCATCGGTCGCGCGCGCAGCGCACTCTGAATATAAAGGCTTTAAGGATGATCTGCTGGCCGCAAAGACGTATGCTCAAGACTTATTTTCGGCTTTCACGGACAGGCTCTACTGTCGGAATTTCTTACACCTGGTCGTCCAGTCCATTCCTCGGGGTGGTTAATCATTTGAATATAAGACCTTTAATCCCAACCGCACGAAAATTGCATTAGGCTAGCGAAATCTGGTTCGCAAACCTTTTTGGAGCGGTACATGAGTCTAGGACTGAAACACCGTATTAAGACCCGAGTAGCCACACACGCCCTGGTCTCTTTACTTCTGCTGGGAGCGGCTGGACAAACGACGGCGGCGCTGATTTCTCAAACCCAAGGTAATTCGGCTCCGGGTTTTAATGACGGCGACGTCCCCGATGTTGTGGACTTGGTCAACGCACAATCAGGGTCTTCACCTTTCGTTGGCGGACTCGGGAGTGATCTGTCCGAAAACGGATTGGCGACGTGGACATTCAACTACGGTGCAATCGCATTTCCCCTAGTTTCGGCCAGCCTACAGATCGGGATCGCGGATCACGACTCCGCCGCTTTAGGTAGCCAATTGAGCGCCTTCACGGCCGATGGCGGGGATTTCACCAGTATGTTGGATGGTCTCTTTGAGAGCGGGGGCGGCGCTGGCGATGGCGATGGCCAATACAGAATTTTCACTCTAGACCTCTCCTCCATCCTGCCCAATCTGGCGGATGGAAGTGCAAGTATTAGCCTAGAATTGAAAGGCCCAGGACTGCTGACGGATATATTCAACAACAACGCCGAAGTCAGCAGCGGTTTCAACGGCTTTTTCCTGGTCTTCTCCAAGCTTGATATCGTTACGCAAGATCAGACACCCACCGTACCGGAGCCCGGCACAGTCATGCTGTTCGGAATTGGCGCTCTTGCCTTAGCGGGTGCAGCTCACCGGCGCAAGCGTGCTTAGTACTCATCACAAAACTCAATAGGAGAGAGTCATGTCGGATCCGTATATTGGACAAATCCAAGCCTTCGGTTTTAACTTTGCGCCTCGGGGTTGGGCACAATGTAATGGGCAGTTACTTTCAATCGCCCAGAACCAGGCGCTATTCGCGTTGTTAGGGACCATGTACGGAGGCAATGGTCAAACAACTTTCGGATTGCCGGATCTGCGCGGAAGATCTCCGATTCACCTAGGCCAAGGTCCAGGGCTTTCGAATTACGTCCAAGGTGAGGTAGGAGGCGTGGAAGTGGTTACGTTGAGTCCGCAACAAATGCCCGCGCACACTCACGCAGCTCGCGCGCTTGCGGGCAACGGTAACTCCAAGGTGGCCCAGAACAATGTCTGGGCTAAAGACGCTGGCGTATCTTCTGCCACCTACAGTTCTGCTGTACCCGACGCAAACATGTCCGCACAGGCGATCGCAAATGCTGGCGGCTCACAGCCTCACGAAAACCGGCCGCCCTACCTCGCTGTCAACTGGTGTATCGCGCTCGAGGGCATATTCCCCTCGCGCAACTAACGAACCCAAGATGGATGCGGCGACCGATCTAATTAAAGATCGCCTCGTAACGCGGGCCGATGCCGTCAGGGGCGACAGGCACCATAAATATCTCCTGCGTCCCGGTTGCATCGTGCACCAGCGAGTAAGTATTCTGGGGCAGCAAAGGTTGGCCGGGACCTCTGAATAGGAGTAAGAATGGTTGGCGGCCAAGGTTTGTTGGAGAAGCGTGCTTGAGCGGTGCCGCCTCGAGAAGTTCTAGCTGAACTGCTAGGCCATCGATCTCCAGCTGAAAATGTTGGTGCAGCAGCGGTGCGAAGAGTTCAAGCGTCAGTTGGTCAATCATGGCAGGTAACGCGTTTGAAGGAAGAGTCAGAATAAGTATCCCAGGAAATTGAGATAGGAGACCGATTATGAAACAGCGACGCGATTTTCTATTGGGCGCAGGAAGCTTAATAGCCCTCAGCGCTTCACGGCCGGATATGTTATTCGCCGCGAACGTGCCCAATGCCAACGAAGTGGGCCTTTCGACCGGAATGAGCAAGGCGAAATTCGAGGCGTTGCTCAACGAGAGTTTTTACGTCTACACGGAGAATCAAGGTGTGGTCGCTCTAAGGCTAGTGGCTGTCACTGAAACGCTGCTAAGCAAAAAAGCACTGAGCAGGAGCGCGCGAGTAGTTGAGCGATTTACCCTGACTTTCCGCGGATCTGCATTGCCGCCCTTGGCCGCGGGGCTCTACGAGATCGACCATTGGGTTGCGGGAAGAACATCCATCTACCTTGAGCCGAAGAAGACACCCGAGCACTACGCAGCCATCTTCGCGCTCTTGCGTTAGGCAGTAGTTTCGCGGGTGTTTTTCGAGAAGCGACGGGGTAAGTGCAAAGGCCCAGCCTTAGTCAGACAATCACCGGGTTTCTTGGGGAAATCGGCGTGCCCGTCGTGTCTCGCCCGCTCGGGCAAAACACTTTTCTCCCTGGCATTTGGATCGAGAAGGGGGGGCTCGTGGTGGACCCGGAAAAGCTGATGCAACCCGGCGACTTACTGCACGAAGCAGGGCACATCGCGGTAACGCAGGCGGCAGACCGCCCAAGTCTGAACGGTGAAGTGGATGACGATGGGGGACAAGAGATGGCCGCGATTGCCTGGTCATGGGCCGCACTCGTTAGGCTCAATCTGGCTCCGGAAGTTGTCTTCCATCCACTGGGATACAAAGGCGCGTCGCGCAGTATCGTGGAGAACTTTTCTAAAGGGCGGTTCTTTGCTGTCCCGCTATTGCAATGGTACGGAATGACCGTGGATTCGCCGCGAGGCCTCGCCCTTGGGATAAAGCCCTACCCGGCCATGATCTCGTGGCTGCGTAGTTAATTCCATAGCCTTGGGTGCGGATGGCAAGAGTGTGCGCATGCCCAACGGCACCGGCATTCCGCGCTTCTGTGGCGTGTGCGGGCTGACTTGTCTGGGCAAACTGCCTCCGGCGCCCAAGCGCCCGCCCACCAAGGAACCCGATCCGTGCGAGGAAGCGGGCAATCCGGTGCATCTTTCCAACGGGCAACAAATGCCCAGCACGGGCGGCTTGCGCTGCGGCGGCTTGACACCCATTGCCACCGGCATGTCCTACAACCCCGTGGATGCGTTCAACAACGTCGCCGGCACCGTGGGCTCGCTGGGATTCGGCTGGGTGATGGACTATGACGTCGCCTTCCTGCCCTTCTCCGGCCCGCAAAAACGCCTCATCCTGCCCTCGAACGATCGCGTCAATTTCGTCGATGACGGCACCGGTAATTACAAACCCTTCGACGATCCGCGTTTCGATGGGTCAGTCATTCGCGCGACCAACCTCGCGGCCAACGAGTGGGAACTCAAGTTTGCCGATGGGCGCCTGTGGCGCTTCCAACCCTTCGCGGGCATCCCTGGCGTTATCCGAGGAGGTCCGCCCACCTTCGTCACCGAAATGGTGGATCCGCAAGGCAACGTGCTCACCATCAACCGGCAGTCGAATGGTCGTATCGCTTCCGTGGGTTCCGCCGCGCGCAACGTCACCATGACCTACGGCACCAATGGATTCGTCTCCGAAATCCGGGACAGCGCCAGCCGCATCATGCGTTACACCTATAACGCTGACAATCGCGTGCAAAGCGTCACCGATCCCGATAGCCGGATCACTAGTTACACCTACGTGGGAGACGAAGAAATTCCTGTGCCTGCCGTATGCGGCACACTGCCCTCCGGAGGCAAGCGCCTGAAGACCATCCAATACCCAGACCGCCCGGCCCCCACGGAAAACTTCTACGGGTCCGACCGACGCGTGCTGCGCCAAGTCAGTTATGACGGCACCGAGCACCGCTTCGCCTACAAAGTTGCGGGGTCCTGCGTGACCCACACTTCAACCCCCAACGTACGCTGCAGCGGCGCGGGCTGCCCCGACGTGGATTCCTGGGATAACTTCCAAGCCGGCTGGCGATTCTTTGGCGGCAACGTGGTCAGCACGGCGGTAACGCTCCCGAACAACCAGACTCGAAAGGCCGAATTCAATTCCAGCGGCATCGCCACCACCCACACCAACGCCCAAGGCCAGCCCACCTCGCGCGAAATCGATGCGGCCAACCGCATCACCGCGAGCACTGACGCGCTGGGCCGCAAGTGGAACTACACCTACGACACCAAAGGCAACCTAACTCAACAGGTGGATCCCTTGGGCCGCATCACGCAGTACACCTTTGACGCCACCTGGAACAAACCCACCACGATCACCCGGTACGACGACGCCAACCAGGCACAAACCTGGAGCTTCACCTACGACCCGGCCAAGGGCACGCCGCTCACCGTCACCAATCCGCTCAACCAAACCACCACCTTCGCCTATACACCGCGCGGCGAGGTGGCATCCGTCACCAGCCCGCTTAGCCAGATCACGCGCTTCGAGTACAACGCGGCGGGCGATCTCACCAGGCAGACCGATCCGCTGGGTAATGTCACCCGCTTTGCCTACGACAATGTGGGGCGGCGCACCGCCGTCGTGGACCCCTTGGATTTCGTCACCGGTACGCAATACAACGGCAGCGACCAGGTTACTACGGTCACGGACGCACGCAACAAGAGCACGCAAATGGCCTACGACGCCGCCGCTCGGCTATCCGCCGTCACCAACGCGCGCGGCAACGTCATCGAATCCTACGGCTACGACGCCGGCGACCGCGTCACGGCGCGCACCGACGCCAAGCTCAAGACCACCTCTTACGTCTACGACACGGCGGGGCGGATGACCTCCAGCACCGACCGCAAGGGCGTCATCACCACCTACTCCTACGATGAGTTGGACCGTGTCATCACCCTCACCCGCCCCGAAGGCTTGACCCGGTTCACCTACGATGCCGTGGGCCGCTTGAGCGAAATCACCGACCCTTCGGGCAGCATCAGCTACCGCTACGACCTGGCTGACCGCCTCGTGAAGGAAACCCAGCTCGCGGGCGGCATATCCACCGAAATCGCCTACACCTACGACGCGCTGGACCGGCGCACCTCGCGTGTGGTGAACGGCTTGGCAAACGAAACCACTACCTACGGCTACGACCCCGCCAACCGGCTGACCTCCATCACTTACCGAGGACAAACTACTACCTACACCTACGACGCGGCTGGACGTCTTACCAACAAGACGCTGCCCAACGGCATCAAACAAGCGCTCACCTTCGACAACGCAAACCGCTTGACCGAGCTGCGCTACACGCACCCGGACAATTCTCTCATCGAAGCCTTGACCTACGGCTATGACTCGGCAGGCCGAAGAACCAGCCAGACCTCCTCCCAGGCCGCGCTGCACGACACGGCATTCACTGCCACTTACGACGAGGCCGACCGCATGAGCAGCATCACGCTCACCGCGAGCAACCAGACGTACGATCTCACCTATGACGACAACGGCAATCTCGCCCGCAAGGCCAACCGAAATGCCACTACAGATGTCACGACCTACACCTGGGATTCGCGTAATCGCCTCAGCAGAATTGATGCGCCCGCGATCACCGCCACCTTCGAGTACGACGTCTTGGGACGGCGTGTTGCGAGAACCGTGAACGGGATCACCACGCGGTACTTCTACGATGGCCTGCAAGCCATCGGGGAACTGCGAGGGGGTCAACAAGACACGCTGCTCACCGGTCTGGGCATCGATGAGGCCATCGCGAGGTATACCGCTGCCGGACTACGAACCTATCTTTCCGATGCCCTCGGCTCGGTCATCGCGCAAACCCGCGCGGACCGCAGTGTTGTCAATCGTTACCGTTACAGCGGCTACGGGGAGACCACCGCTACGGCGGCGGATGAAGGTAATAGTGTTCAGTACACCGCACGCGAGAATGATGCGACCGGGCTGTTCTTCTATCGAGCACGGTATTACGACCCGGTGCTGAAGCGCTTCGTGAGCGAGGATCCGATTGGGTTGGCTGGGGGCATTAACGCGCATGCATATGTCAACGGGGACCCAATCACATACACAGATCCTCTTGGACTTCAGGCATCGTGGGCATCGTGGGGGCGTTTCCTAAAGAAAGGCGCGCCTTATTACCCGAAAGGCACACCGCCCCAAGGTCCGCCTAAAATGCACCAGGACAAAGGAAAGCGCGAAAATTTCGAGAATCACATGCCCGATCCGCCTGTCGCAGGTTCTGACACGGTGGATCCCTTGATTCCCGACTGGCGAAATGATCCGAAACTTGACCTCCAGGAGCCTAACTGCGTCATACGCTTTGTATGCGTTTGCAAGAAGAATTCCCCTCGCGTATGCCCAACACCTGCACCGAGGCAGGCGCCCAATGCGTGCTATCGCGATGATCCTGTGTCATTTTCCGAACGAGCAATGCACGCTCCAGAAGTGAGGTGTTTTTGCGCCGAACAGGAATTAGTATCCATGTGCCGATAATAGGATCTACTCATGAATCCTCGATTTAGCGCAAATGTAGTGCTTCGTTGCTTAGCGGTGTATTTCATCTCCATTGGGACAGACGCACTTAAGAATGTGCGCTTGATCTTGGACGGCTCCACATTCGAATTAGCTTATTTTCTTACGACGGCCGTTATTCCAATCATCTCCGGGTTAGTGATTTTTACACTGGCAAGTAGACTTTCGAGTATCGCTTTCAAGGTTGGGACTCCAGCCGAACCTTCCGAGTCCTCAGTATCTCTTGCAACTCGTGGACTTCAACTGGTTGGATGCCTATTACTCACGGATTGCGTGCCTGATCTATTTAGCGTC
>JBJXGQ010000097.1:0-16166 GCA_046160525.1 Burkholderiales bacterium | reverse complement strand
GCTTGCCCAGTTCGCTCTGGATATGAGTCGCGCAGTCCACGGCTTCCAGGGCACTGCCGAACTCCGCCAGCAGGCTGTCGCCAGCGGTATCGATCAGCCGCCCGCCGCGGGCTTCAATGTGCGCGCGAAATAGTGTTCGGGCGGCGTTCAGCGAACGTAGTGTGGCCGCATCGTCATCGGCCATGAGCCGCGAGTAGCCGGCGGCATCGGCGGCAAGGATGACGGCGAGTTTGCGGCGAAAGGCCATGGATTCCGAGCGCGGACTCCCCAAAAAGCCCGCCGGTACTGCCTGGACGCTCGGCTGGGAATGCCGCGCGGGGCGTGCTTTTTCACTCTCCAAGCGCGCAACCCCCGGCGGGCGGCGCGAGCACCTGCGCGCACCCAAGATTTCCCGCTTCGAGGAAATGCGGTGACCGGCTTTCATGGGTACATGCTCCACAGTCATGGGTGGCGCGCTGGCGCGGGTAATGAAATGGATGCCGGGTTCGCTCCAACACGGGGCGGCCCCAGCGCCAGCGCGGAGTAGCTGGCGGCGAGCGCCTGCCTGTAGAGGCGCAGGTTCTCCGGGTAATGGGTACCCCAGTGCCCGCGCGCCATCGACGCAGCCGACTCGTTGTCCTGCGTTGCGGCATCGGCGGCAATGGCTACCAATGTACCCAGGACCAGGCTGACTGAAACCATCATGGCTGCGGGTCCGGCGATGGATGCGGCCCTTCTTCTAAGCGATTCCAAAAATTGCGCTCTCACGATTCGTTCTCCTACAAGGAAACAGGTCAAAGTTGGCTTATAGCCAGTGATGCCATCTTGCATTCAAAGGACCTTGCGCGCTCGTAAATCCCGCTTACGCAAATGCTATGGATTTCTTATTCGATCTTAAGAATTCCTTAAGCGGGCTCTTCAGTACAACACGGATGGCAGCCACGCGCCGGCCGGTTCGGCGTACTCGCCCATGCTCATCAGCGTCATCGGCTGGACGATGCGCAGACCTTGCTCAAGACACCAGCGCATGAGTTCGGCGTTACGCGTGGGCAAGAGCAGCCCAGGTCCTGAGATTTGCGCAGCCGAGGCGACGAGCGCCTTCAGATCGTCGTTGAATTGCGCCACCGCGTGACCGAAAAATCCAATAGCGGTCGCGTATCCGGTGACGCGTCCGTGGTGCTCGGTTACTTTCGCGGTGCT
This sequence comes from Burkholderiales bacterium, assembly GCA_046160525.1. Classification (GTDB taxonomy): domain Bacteria; phylum Pseudomonadota; class Gammaproteobacteria; order Burkholderiales; family SHXO01; genus SHXO01. The sequence goes on along the minus strand of JBJXGQ010000097.1, from coordinate 14,987 downwards.
TTGCCCTATGGCGTGCCGGAGTTCGGCCGCGCGGTCATAGCCGAGTACGCGTGCAGCCAGTGCATTGCATTGGCCGAGGTCGGACGTTTCGGCGACGCGCACACTGGGACCTGGTAAGCGCATTCCCAGAGCGGGACCTTGCATGAGCGACAAGGGCTCGCGCGCATGAAATCCCAGTTTGGTGTAAAGGGCGAGCGAGCGGTTGTGGTACGCTGCCTGGACCAAACGAACGCCCGCGAACTTGCGCTTGGCGGCGCGATTGAGCACCGCGGTCATTAGCTTGCGACCAACCGAGTCGTCCTGTGATGCCGGATCCACGGTGATGGGCCCCACGCCCGCGATGGCGTCACCTTCCCACAGAAAGTTACTGCCCACGACCTGGCCATCGCGCTCGGCCACGACGGCGTGCACGTCCGTGCGCGAGAGGAGATCCGCGAGTAAACCGGCGGCTGTTTCCACCGAAGGGAAGTCTGGCGGAAAGTTGTGACGCTGCGAAATATGCTTGAAAGCTTCATAGACGATGCGGCCTCCCTGCGCCATGTCTTCGGACCGGCCCGCGCGTAGTGTGGTTTGCATGATTGCCTCCTGGATGAATTGGCCAGCCTTGACACCGGTTCAGTGACGGACCTGGCAAGCCCATTGTCGGCAATGGCGCGGCGCTGCGTTCTTAAAACGCGCTTCGCGGAATCTTAAAAATCCCTTAGCCGCCTATGGGCACTTCCGCTACGGTATGATTCACCCATGTCCGCCCGGCCAACCCATCCGCCGCCTCTAAGCGAAGAGCACGTGCAATTTATACAAGGGGGCGTTGCCATCGACCTTGCCACGCGGGATTTCCGCAACATCCCGCGTGTGGCGCTCGGCATCGGCGTTCGCGTGTCGCCGGACCGCCGCCGGGTAAGCCTGATCGTCGCCGACAGGATGATCGGCCGCTTCACCGAGGCATTGAAAGGGACGCGGGCGATTGCCGCGGTGTTTGCCTTGCCAAGCACCCACCGCGCGATCCAGATCAAGGGCTCGGATGCGGTGATCGAAGCGGTGCTGGAGACCGACCAGGCGCTGGTGGAGAAAACCATCGCGGCCTTTGCCGCGGATCTTCTCCCATGGGGCGTTCCGGAAGCTGCCGCGCGGGCGGTTATGACCTACCGGCCGAACGAATTGATCGCTATTAGCTTTACCCCGGATGCCGTGTACGAACAAACGCCGGGTCCCAAGGCCGGCACGCGTCTATGACCGTGCCCGGGGCGCCATGAGCCTATCGCTCGAATCGGTTCGGGGCTGCCTGGAAGGGGGCATTCCGAGCACCGTTGTCACCTGTTCGGCCGATGGGATCCCCAATGCGACCTATATCACCCAGGCGCATTTCGTTGACGCCTCTCACATCGCGCTGTCGTTCCAGTTTTTCAGCAAGACGCACCAGAATGTGCTGGTGAATCCCCACGCGGAAGTCGCGGTCATTCATCCGGTGACCGCCGAGCGCTACCACATGGAAGTGCAATACATTCGCACGGAAACCTCGGGGCCGTTGTACGAGTCGATGAAGGCCAGGCTAGCCGGGATTGCCTCCCATGTGGGGATGAGCAAAGTGTTCCGGTTGCAAGGCGCGGACATCTACCGGGTCCTCAGCATCACCGACGTCTCCCGCGACCAGCTTCCAAGTGCGGCCCCGCGTATCAATGTGTTGTCCGCGCTGCGAGCGGTCATCGAACCGGTCTCACGGAGCACGGATTTGGCGCAGTTGTTCGATGAGACCTTGGTCAACCTGGAGTCGCATCTCGATATCCGGCATTCGATGATCGTCATGTTCGATGCGCCTGGCCAGCGCTTGTACACCGTGGCCAGCCGTGGTTACGCGCAATCCGGGGTAGGCTCGGAGATCGCACTGGGGTGTGGTGTCATAGGGGTCGCCGCAGCCCATCGCACGCCGATCCTCATCTCGCACGCGGCCGCCGAATACTCGTACGGCCGCGCAATCCGGGACAGCACGGAGCGCGCCGGGCTGTCCGAGACCTTCGAAACCGCCATTCCATTTCCAGGATTACCTGATTCACGCAGCCAACTGGCCGTACCGGTCATCGCCTCGGACACGCTTCTCGGCGTGCTCTACGCCGAGAGTCCCAGCGATTTGCGCTTCGGCTACCAAGAAGAAGATGCCTTGGCAGCCATCGCCAGTGCGCTCGCCATTGCGATTCGAGGATTGCGGGAGCATACCGATCCGCCCGATACGCCCCTGCTCAGCCCATCCGTGCCGGCACCCTCCACAGCACTAATGGGCGTGCCCGCCATCGTCATCCGGCATTACGCCGCGGATGACAGTATCTTCATTGGCACCGATTACCTGATCAAGGGCGTGGCGGGTGCGATTCTCGCGAAACTCCTACGCGAGCTTCTCGGATCCAATCGCACGGAATTCACCAACCGCGAACTGCGGCTCGACCCATCCATCAAACTGCCGGACCTGAGCGACAACCTGGAAGCGCGTTTGGTGTTGCTGCAAAAGCGCCTTGCCGAGCGCTGCGCCTGCCTGCAAATGGAACGCACGGGCCGGGGGCGCTTTCGCTTGAGCGCGGCTCAGCCGCTCAGTCTTGAGGAAGTACCGGCAAGCCGAAACCGCTGAGTTGGATTTTCCAGCTTCGGCGATGAATACCGGCGGGCGCGGCAAAATTTATTTCGCCCAGGCCCTTGCAATACGAATCAATGAGACAATATAGGCACATCGATCTCGCTTTGGGACCGTCCTGGCGGATCACCTTCTCGGTGCCGCTCCGGTCTCTCCCATCGTCTAGCTAGATGCTCAGCGCAATCCTGCGCGAGTCAATGCACGATTAGGAGAGCACCATGCCTACAGGTAAAGTCAAGTTTTTCAACGCCGCCAAGGGATTCGGTTTCATTCAGCAAGACGACGGTTCCAAGGATGTCTTCGTACACATCTCCGCCGTGGAGCGTTCCGGGATCGGTAGCCTCAACGAGAACGACAAATTGTCCTTCGACCTGGAGAAAGGCGACAACGGCAAGATCGCGGCGGTGAATCTAAAGAAGGGCTAGTCCTGCCTGGGCGGTTGAGCCGCCATCCGGTTTTCAACGTTGTATCGCTCAGCCCGCGCACTTGCGCAGTACCGGGGCGCGGGCTGGCTAATTTCATCATATAAGGGCTTTGACACGTGGCGAAAGAGGAAGTCATCGAGATGGAGGGCCTCGTGAACGAGGTGTTACCCAATACGCAATTCCGGGTAACGCTCAGCAATGGGGTGGGTATCATCGCCTACGCTTCCGGGAAGATCAGGAAGCACCGTATTCGTATCCTGGCCGGCGATAAGGTGACCTTGGAAATGTCGCCCTATGACCTGACGAAGGGCCGCATCAACTTCAGGCATAAGGAAGAGACGGCCGCTCCCCGCACGCCCATGAACCGTTCCTGGAAGCGTTAGCGAGCCAGCGTTCGGGGCTACAGGCGAACCCGCCCGTGATAGCCCGTTAGCTCCAGATACCCAAGACCAATTTCTAGTCCGTCGCGTTTCGCACGCACGGCGCCCTCCCAGTACACCGTTCCCGTACTGGCTCGCGCATCGAGTTCCTGGTCGTCCATGAGCGGTTCGAGATCGATCTCTATCTCGCCCGCACGCACGCGCATGGCCACGGGATACTCTGCGTTCGTGCGCGGCGAGCGCCAGCGGCGCGCGGGAGTAAATACAACCGAATCCCTGGGGATCACTTGAGTGCGCCCCGCCGCATTGCGGTGACTCCCCCCCGCCCAATGAGTATTGCCCGCCTTATCCCGTAGCCGGAAAACCATGAGGGCGCCGCCATCGTGGAGATTCACTCCCAGCCAATCCCAACCCACGGCTTCTTCCGCGAGCATTTCGCTGGACCATTCATGATCCATCCATGCTCTGCCGGCCACTTGCACGCGGCGGCCTTCCAGCACAACCGTTCCGCTCACCTCCAGATGGGGCGAGCTGTAGTAATAGCTGGCTTGATTCGGATGCGGGCCCTTGCGGCTGAGCCCCTGGTCTCCCTGTAACAGCAACGGCTGGCGTTGCTCGAAGACCAGCGTAATGCCGAAGCTACGTGCATCGATGTTCGCCAAATAACTGGAGCCATTTCGCTTCAGCGACCACCCGTCCAACGCGACATCCGTATCGCCTTCCTTCGCGAAAGCGGCACCAAAACCCTCCCGTGCCGCGCGCTGGTCGTGATGAAGTTTTCCGCGCTTCGCATCCGCGATGGCCGCATGCGCGAAGATGAGTTGCTTCGGCGCGAACTGGCTGGGGTTATTCTCTTGAACGCGAGGCCGGTGGCGAAAGAAGGTGACCTGCACGCCCAGTTCCTCACCGCCGCCGGTACGTAGCCATCCCGTGATGTACCACCATTCCGTGCGAAAGTCTGGATGTGCGCCGTGGTCTCGGGGAAATTGAAATTCGTGGCCTGGGATTGCTAGCGGATAGTCCATGGCCCAACACGCACCCGCCGGGCACATGAGCAGAGCAAACCAAATATTTCCAGTCAGGCAGAAGCCGGATACCACTGCTTGATCGTTCCCATTAGAGGATAAGAATGCCTTGCCTGCTCTGACGGAATGGGTCGGTACACTTTCGCGATATAAGGCGGGGCAGCCTTCTCGATAAAGTCCGATATTCTGGGCAAGGTCGCTACAAAGTTCCGAGCCAAAACCGGCAACGGCACCTTTCCAACAACGACCAAGAGCCGAACTCCGTGACGGACCACAGCCTCAAGCTCATTGGGGGTATAGCGAATGCGTTCGTTATGTGTGATGGCGACGCGATCATTGCGCCCGCAGTATTCCAACCATTGCGTGTCGGGACCGTCTGGAGGGAACAGGTTGGCATGGCGCTCAACCTTTAGACCGGAGCCCGCGAGCATCTCCGGGAAGCGTTTTCCAAGATCGCGGCCGGTAAAGAATACGTGCATTAGGCGGCACGTTCGTACAGTACGGCCTCCTCGATCTCCGTTTCTGTGAGCCCGTAGTCGTCGCACAACTCAGCCACACTTTCCCCGGCATCGATACGTTCGGAAATTGCGCTCGTTGAAACCCCTACGCGAACCAAGACAGGGCGGCCAAAAGCAATGTTTGCATCAATGGCAATCGGTCGTTGTGGCGATGCGACGCCGGAAACGAATGGATAGAGGCGAACGGGAAATTTCCATTCATCCCACTCCACACGCTTTAGATGCTCTTCGAGAAGTCTGCGCATGGCAAGTTGCCCGGAAGCAGGTAAATCGATCAATTCCCCGTACTTGTCCAGGAAAACTCTCCCCGCGAGGGTGCGAAGATCCGGATGAAGCAGCAATCGCTCAATATTGAGTTGCTGTTCCGCATACTTAATCGCTTTTCGTAGTTCTCGGATGGCCACGCCATGTTCGGATCTAAGCGAGCGAAGAACATGCGCCTCAATGAGATTCTGGAACGACAGCAAAGGCGGGCGCTTATGCGCGCACTTGATAAGCGGCTGAAACAACGCCCGGCTCTCTTTTGCCACTGGATACGCACGCCCCACCACCCACGAGCGCAAAGTGGCAGCGGGAAGCTTTAGATAGCGCGCAGCCTCTGCTATCGAATAGGTAGCTTGATTGCGGGCGTCAAAACTCTTGGAGGACATAGTATGCAATATGGTAGCAGATGGATTTCGCTCTGTTTCTCACCAATCATGTTTCACCGCCCGCACCACATCTGCTCCCACGGCGTGGCGCGCACTCCACCAACTCGCGAGCGCCGATAGCCCCAGCAAACTCGCCGAAAATACTATGAGGCCCATCCATGGGATGAAAAGATCCATGCTCCAGTGGAAGGATTGTTTGTTGACTACATGCACCAGGATCAAGCTCATCGCCCATCCGAGGAAAGTTCCAACCAGTATGCCAATGCCCGTGGTCATGAATCCTTCCGCGGTGAGCAGGTTGCGAATCTGTGAGCGCGTGAGTCCGAGATGGCGCATCACGCCGAACTCGCGCTTGCGCGCGAGAACCAGCGCACCCACGCTGCTGGATAATCCTACCAAGCCGATGATGACCGCGACGGCTTCCAGTGCGTAGGTGATGGCGAAAGTGCGATCGAATAAAGATAGGGAAATCTCGCGCAGTTCCCCCGGCGATGCGATTTCCAGTGTCCCGCCTCCGGGCAACCGGTGAATGGACGCGCTGGCCGTCTCGAGAGACATACCGGGTTCCAGCCACAGCGCGAACTCATTGACTCGTTCGTCCCCGGTGAGTCGCACATAAAGATTGCGGTCCATCAAGAGTGCGCCTTGCTGGCGCGCGTAATCGCGCCACACTCCGGCCACGGTAAATGCCACGGACTTTCCCGCGATGGGAACACTCACGGAATCGCCGGGCTGGAAGCCGTAAAGGCCGGCCGCGATCTCGCTCACCCAAAGGGCTGGCGAACGTAGCTCTTCCGGTTCGAGCGCGGCTCCCACCACTGGGAGGGAATCCTTGAGACTCACGCCGAAGGTGTCGCGCGCAAGGAACGCAATGCGTGGCCTGCCGGCTTCCAACGCAATTTGCTGGCTGCGTTGAAACTGCGCGCGCTTCACACCCGGGAGGGCCCGCACGGCCTTTTGCAGATCCGAGTTGAGAAACGCCGAATCGTTGCCTTGGCTGGTGCGCACGTAAAGGTCAGCGGGTAACACGCGGTCCAGCCAGTTCTCCAGCGAATCGCGAAAGGAGGCAACCATGATGGCCATGGATACGGTGAGGCTCACGGCGGCCACGGTGGCCGCGAGGCTAAGCGAAACCTGGTGCAAGGAACCACGCAACTGCGCCGCCGGCAACGATAAGCTCAGCGCCAGATCGAACTTTATCCAGCGCAACGAAATCTCGGCCAGCCGGGGAAGGAGCGCGATGGTTCCCAGCAACAAGGCGGCGATGGCGGTGTACCCAAAGATGGGAAGTCCAGCGACGGGAGGGAGGAAACACAATACGGCTCCACAGATGAGTGCTGCCCACCCCGCGAAGAGATGCGCGGATGTTCCATGTTCGTCACGCAAGCCCTTCAACGCGGCCGCCACGGGAACCTGCGCGCCACGCAAAGCGGGCCGTAGCGCCCCGGCAAGTGCCGCGAGCATTCCGCATAGAATCATCGCCAGCGCGATGGCAGCGGAAAATTCGATCTGCGTACTCACCAACGGCCCCGCACCGGAACCCAGATCGCCCCGCGACCATCGCAGCAACAGGTTGGCCGCCGCGGTACCGAGCATTACGCCAGCGATTCCTCCCAGCAAACCAGTCGCCAGCGCCTCCAAGAGCAACGCATTCCTGATCTGCGTTCTCGTGGCGCCAAGGGCACGCCATAGCGCATGTTGCGCGGCGCGTTGTTCCACCGAGATGGATTGAGTCGCGTAGACCAGCAGCGCCCCGGTGAACAACGCCACCAAGGCCAGCACGTTGAGGTTCACGCGGTAGGCGCGCGAGACCTGGGTTGCACTGGTTTCGGATTGCCGCACGGTCATGACGTGGATCCCCGGAGGCAGTAGGAGCTGCATCGCTTCGCGCGTTCTACCGGCGTCCACTCCTTCGCGCAGCTTCAGATCGATGCGGTCGATGACACCGAGCCGCCCGAACAAATGTTGTGCGGCGCCGATATCCATGACTGCCAGCGGCGTTCCAGTGGAGATGCTACCGGCGGCGCGTAGCGTGATGACCTTCTCGCCCGCTTGCACTTGTAGCTCGTTGGTTTTCCATCGCTGCCGCGCGCTGGCGCTCAGGAAAACGCGGTCATCGCGTAACGAGGCCAGCATATCGCTCGCATCGGAGGACGCGGCTGCAAGCGCAGGTTGCACACGGGAAACGCGAAAAACATCAAGGCCCAGCAGTTTGAGCGGTTCATCCTGCCCCGGGATCTTGGCATCCATTTCCAGCGCGGGGCTGGCAAACTCCACTTCTTTCTGGCTTGCGAGCAGCGGGTAGAGTTCTTCGGAGAATCCCGCCTTGGGGCCGCGCACGGTGAGGTGAGCCTCCCCGGAGAGATCGAGCGTAGCGCGCACGAATTCGTTCTTGGCTTGATGGTTAATGAGTTGAATGGCACTACCCAAGGCCACGCCAAGAGCGATCGCCAACAGCGCGATGGCGAATCGCAAGGGATCTTGGCGCACCCCCGCGAAAACAAGTTCCAGCGGCAAGCTATGCCGGAACAAGACCCGGTCCGGCGAGCATCATCACTTTATCCGCTCTGCGCGCGGCCAGTTGCGAATGGGTCACCAGTAGCAAGGTGATGCCAGCATTTCGCACGCATTCGTCCAAGACATCCAATACTCGGGCGGCCGTTTCGGGATCCAAATTCCCAGTGGGTTCATCCGCGAGAATCAGAGGAGGCCGGTGCACTATCGCGCGTGCGATGGCCACTCGCTGCATTTCGCCGCCGGAGAGGACGGCGGGCATATCCGTGGCGCGCGCGGCGGCGATACCCACTTGCTCCAGCACTTGCACTGCCGCCGCCAAACTCTCGCGGCCCGGGCGCCCCAACAATCGCAGTGGCAGCGCCACGTTCTGCGCGAGGCTCAGATAGGGCAAGAGATGAAAGGCCTGGAACACGAAACCAATTTTTTCGCGCCGGAGCAAGGTGACTTCGTTCTCGGAGAGCGCGGTAATATCTCTGCCATCCAAGAGGATACGGCCCGAGTCTGGCCGGTCCAATCCCGCCACGAGATTGAGCAGCGTGGATTTGCCCACGCCCGATTCGCCCATGATGGCCACGAATTCTCCCTTGCCCGCCCGGAAACTCAAGGAATCCATGAGCCGTCTCCCACCTGGGACGGATTTGCTAACGCGGTCGAGGCAGAGCATAGGCCATCATGATAAATGCTCTTTGCAAGTAGCAATGATCAAAGTGCTATTGGAAGTACTCCCATGATGAAACGTGCCCTCGCGCTCGCCGCCATCCTCGCCGTATGCGTGGCGTGGATGATCTCTGCCCCCGCCCGCAACAATGGGGCTCCGGACGCCCTCACCCCCGACGGGGGTTACTACTTCGGAAAATTGGTGAACGCAAAGTTGCACGGGAAAGGGCGCATCGAATGGGAAAACGGTGCGCGCTACGAAGGGGAATTCGCCGCGGGTTTGTACTCGGGACACGGGCAAGGCGTCATGTATCTTCCAAACGGGGATGTTTACCGGGGAGGTTTCGCCAATGGGCTTCGCGAAGGCGAAGGCACGCTCACCTATGCCAAGGCACTGCCCGATGGCCGCACGCAAGAGCGCGGCATATGGCGTTACGGTGAACTGGAAGATACAGCGCGAGAAAAGCTTGCGCTTGCCAACACCGAGACTGCTCTCTACAACCAGCGCGCGCTGCTGGACAAGGCATTGAGCGCAATCGATGCCAGGGATCCGGGCAAGATCAATTTGTACATGCTCTCCGTCGCCGGCGATGGCACGCAGGAAGTATTCAGGCGTGAAGTGGATTACGTGGGCGATTTGTTCGCACGCCAATTCGGCACGAAGGGCCGCGCGCTCGCGCTGGTCAACAGCCGCACCACCGTGGCCGCGCAGCCCATGGCTACCGTCACGAGCATTCGAGAAGCGCTTCAGGGCATCGCCAAGCGCATGGACCGGCAGAAGGACATCTTGTTCTTATTCATTACCAGCCATGGCTCGAAGGAGCACGAGATTTCGCTCAACCAGGAGAAGATGAAATTGCGCGGCCTGCCCGCGCGGGATCTCGGCCAGATGATCAAGGAGACTGGAATTACCTGGAAAGTCATCCTGATCTCGGCTTGTTACAGCGGGGGGTTCATCGACGCCCTCAAGGACAACCACACCCTGGTCATAACCGCGGCGCGCCGCGACCGAACTTCCTTCGGTTGCGCCGACGAAAACGATTTCACCTACTTCGGGCGTGCTTTCTTCAAGGAATCCCTTCCCGCAAGCACTTCTTTTCAGGATGCCTTTCACCGCGCGGAGAAATTGGTAAGGGAATGGGAACGCAAGGATTTGAGCGCGAACGGCCGCGCCGGCGAGGAAGAGCACTCTCTTCCTCAGATGTTCAACCCGGCGCCCGCGGAAAAATACCTGCGGCTATGGTGGGCGCAAGGGCAAGCAAGCGCGCGCGCCACGGGAAGGTAACGCTGCTCCCTAGTGCGCTTCCTTGCTCAAAGTGGGAATGGGCACTTCGGGTACGCCAGGTATCGCGGGATTCACGGGCTCCTTCACCGCATCTTCCGGATCGCTCACGGTGCGCACCAGCAAGGTGTACATGGTGGGAATGACGAAGAGAGTAAAGAAGGTTCCCACCAGTAACCCGCCCACGATGACCCAACCGATGGCTTGGCGCGCCTCCGCACCCGCGCCCGTGGACACTGCCAGCGGAATGGCGCCCAGCACCATCGCGGCCGTGGTCATCAGGATGGGGCGCAGCCGCAAGGTCGCCGCTTCCACCACAGGGTCGAACTTCTCCGCGCCTTGGCGCCGCAATTGGTTGGCGAACTCCACGATCAAGATACCATGCTTGGTGATGAGGCCGATCAACATCACCATGCCGATCTTGCTGTAGATGTTGAACGTACCGCCATTACCGAGGCTCAAATTGATCTTCATCACCAGCAATGCACCGGCCCAGGCGAGCGGCACCGTGAACATGATGACGAGCGGGCCGGCGAAGCTTTCGAATTGCGCGGACAGTACAAGGTAAATGAACAATAGGGCCAGACCCATCACCAAGTACATCTCCAGCCCGGTTTCGCGCAGTTCGCGCGATTCGCCATCTAGATCGGTACGCGTGCCGGGCGGCAATACTTCGGCGGCGACACTCTCGACGTGCTTGAGCACGGTTCCCAGGGCATAGCCTTCGCCCACGTTGCCGTTGATGATGGCCGCGCGGCTCTTGTTGTAATGGTTCAACTCCTTGGGTGCCACCACTTCGCGCACGGTGACCAGATTAGAGAGCTGGTGCAGCGAGCCATCCTTGCCGCGTACGTAGATCGAGGTGAGATCGGAGGGCTGGCGCCGGTTGGCGTCTTCGACCTGCACCACCACGTCGTATTGTTTGCCCTCGCGCTTGTAGCGCGTCACGTCACGTCCCCCCATCAGCGTTTCCAAGGTATGGCCAATGGTCTCCATGGATATGCCTAAGTCCGATGCCTTGTCGCGGTCGATGTCCACCTTGAGCTGGGGTTTATTGAGCTTCAAATCGGTGTCGAGCCCGGTAATGCCTTTGTATTGGCTCAATTTAGCCATCATGGGCTTGACCACGCCTGACAGCTGTTCGTAACTGTTGCCGTAGATCACGAAGTTCAACTTCTTGTCCAGGAAGTTGCCTCCCAGCGAGGGCGGATCCTTGGTGAAGGACAGCACACCCGGCAGCCCGCCGAAGAGCTTGGGCGTCAGCTCCTTGCTGATTTGCATCTGGCTCTTTTCGCGCTCGCCCCAGGGCGATAGCACCGAGAAGGCGATCCCGATGTTAACCGGGTTGGGACGCTCCAAACCGGGCGCGACCACGGCGAACATGGTTTCGATCTCCGGGATCGCGGCGGCCATGGTTTCCACTTGCCGCATATAGCGGTCGGTGTACTGCATGGTGGAACCCTCGGGCGCGATAACGAAGGCCATGAACATCCCGCGGTCTTCCACCGGGGAGATGTCGTCCGTGTCCTTCAGGGACCAGAATAAGAAACCCATGCCGGCGATCACCGCCAGATACACCCCCACCATGGCCCAGCGCACCCGCAAGGTCGCGCGCAGCATTCGTTGGTAGAGGTTATTCATCCCCACGAAGAACTTCTCCGTCGCGAGATACATTTTGCCGTGGGCGGCGTGGCCTTTGAGCAGCCGTGAACTCATCATCGGCGTCAAGGTCAACGCGACGAAACCGGATACGATCACCGCCGCGGAGACCGTCATGGCGAACTCGATGAAAAGTTTGCCCGTGCGCCCCGTAATGAATACCAGAGGCATGAACACGGCCGCCAAGGTGATGGTCATGGCGATCACCGCGAAGCCGATCTCCCTGGTTCCCTTGAGGGCCGCCTGTATGGGAGACAAGCCGCGTTCGATATGGCGGTGGATGTTCTCCAGCACCACGATGGCATCGTCCACCACCAGCCCCACCGCCAGCACGATGCCAAGCAAGGTGAGCACGTTGATGGAAAAGCCCATGGCGTAGACGAAGAAGAATGCGCCAGTCAGCGACACCGGTATGGTCACCGCCGGAATCAACGTGGCGCGCGGGCTGCGCAGGAACAAGAAAATCACCAAAACCACCAGGACCAATGCTTCCAGCAGCGTCTCGAACACCGAATCGATGGAAGACTGGATGAAGAGCGAGGTATCCACCGCCACCTTGAGTTTCATGCCCTCGGGCAAGGTGGTCTGAAGCGCCGGAATCACATCCTTGACCGCTTGCGCGATCTCCAGGGTGTTGCCCGTGGATTGTTTGACCACGCCCAAGCCCAGGGCTTCTTCGCCCTTGATGCGCACGATCTTGCGGTTCTCATAGGGGCCGGGTGCGGCGTGGCCCACGTCGCGCAGCCGCAGAGGGTAGCCGTTCACTTCGGCGATGATCATGTTGTTGAACTGCTCGGCGCTCTTCAGGTCCGTTTCCGCCAGCACCGTGAACTCGCGCTCCGTGCTCTCGATGCGCCCGCCAGGCGAATCCAGGTTTTGCCTAAGCAGCGCGTCTTCCACGTCCTTGGCCGTCAGCCCTTGGGCGGCGAGGCGCTCGCGGTCGATCCAAACGCGCATGGAGTACTTGCGCTCCCCTCCTATGACCACTGTAGCCACGCCGGGTAGCGCCTTTAGCGGATCGGTCAAGTAACGATCGGCGTAGTCAGTCAATTCCATGGCACTGTGGCGGTCGCTGGTGATGGCGATCCACATGATGGGCCAGGCATCGGCTTCGATCTTGTTCACCACGGGATCGGTCACCGCGCGCGGTAGCTGCGCCTTCACCCGCCCCACGCGGTCGCGCACGTCGCTCGCGGCGGCATCCACGTCGCGGTTGGTGACGAAGGTGACGGTAATCTCGCTCACCTCCTCCTTGCTCTTGGACTTGATGGTCTTGATACCTTCGATGCCCGAGAGGGCGTCTTCGATGGGCTGGGTGATGACACTCTCCACCACTTGCGAGGTGGCGCCCTTGTAGACCGTCCGCACGGACACCGTGGGCGGATCGATCTTGGGGTACTCGCGCACGGCCAAGCGCTCGAAGGAGATCGCGCCGATCAGCACGATCATCAGACTCATCACCGTGGCGAGGACGGGACGCTTGATGGATAGATCCGATAGCACCATGGTGCGGTCTCCTGCTTAGAACTTAGGTCTTGGGTGGCGCCGCATTGTCCGCCGGGGCGGGGGCCATCACGGACACCGGGGTACCCGGCGGCATCATCTGCAGCTTCATGGCGCCCTCGGTGACCACTTGATCCTCCGCGCTCAAGCCGCTGACGATCTCCACTTGGCCAGGGCGGCGCGCGCCGATCTGAACCTGCGTGATTTCCGTGGCGCCGCCTTCCTTGATGCGGTAGACGAAGGCGTCCTTGCCCAGGGGAACGATGGCTTCCTCCGGGATTATGAGCGCACCGGGCCGGTTTTCCAGCAAGACAATTACCCTCGCGAACATGCCTGGCTTTAGCTTACCTTCCTGGTTCGGTACCTGAGCGCGCGCCAGCACGGTTCGGGAACGTTCGTCCACCACCGGTTCCAAGGCGTATATGCGTCCGGTGAAGCGGTCGGCGGGATAGGCATCCACGGCCACGGCGACATCCTGGCCTTTCTTGAGCCGGCTGGCGTGAGTTTCCGGTACTCGAAAATCGAGCTTGATAGCGCTGATTTTCTCCAGGCGAACGATATCCTCGCCGGCCTTGACGTAGGCGCCTGGGCTGATCAGACGTAATCCAACCGTACCGTCGAAAGGCGCCAAAATCACCGTTTTTGCCAGCCTCGCCTGTTCTTGCTGCACGCGAGCCTTGGCCCGTTCCATGTTGTTGCGCGCTACATCGAGCGCTTCCTGGCTGATGAATGCCTTTTCGAACAATCCGCGCGCGCGCTCATAGCGGCTGTTTTCCGTGCGTTGGTCTGCCTTGGCCGCGGCAAGACCCGCCTCCAGCTCGGAGTTGTCGAGGGTCACCAGGGGCGCGCCTTTCTTGAGCGCTTGGCCTTCTTGGAAGGGTAAGCTCACCACGCGGCCATCGATCTCGGAGCGAATGATCACGGATTCATCGGCTAGTAAGGTACCCACCGCCGTGAGCTCGGTGCTGAAGTTCCCTACCTCGACGTGCGCTGCCTTGACGGGCAATCCGGAAGGCTTTGCGCCACCGCCGGGTGCGGCTTTACCATCCGCGGGTTTGGCTTGGGCCGCGGCAAGATCGTCTTTCTTGCCACAGCCAAAGCACAGGGCCGCGCAGACGATTAACGCGATTAATGGTGGATTGCGGGTCATGGTCGCGTGCACTGCCTTCAAAGAGCTACGGGTCGGTCGTCGTAGTCATGCATCCGCGGGGGATGGGCGCGACACCGATAGCAGCAGGAAATTACAGGTATGACCAGTTTAGCTCAGTTTGCCGTGTTCCGGTCTTATTTGCGCGAACGCGCCGTGGGGCAAGCCCGGCGCATGAGCAGAGCCTCTTGCGCCTGCCGTTGCGCTTCGATTTCCGCGCGCACCTTGTCCATATCCAGTTTCTGGATTTGCGCCAGCAAGGCCTCTAGCCCCGGTGCGGTGGGTTGAGCCGGCTCAGCGTAAAGCGCGATGCGATCTCGAAAGATGAGTAAGTAGGGCGTTTGCACCACGCCAAACATGGCAAGAAGGCCGGGGCTTTTCGTACTGTCCACCGCCGCCAGCGCGCAGGGCAAGGCCGTACGCTCGCACACCCGCGCCAACCCTTCGAGTTGCTCCGTGGAAAAGTTATCCGGCGCGTGAATCAGCACCACGGCCATGGCGTGCTGTGCGATGAATTCCTCGAAGTTCGCTTCCGTTACATCCCGGCGCAAGATCGCCACCTCCTCAATCCCCATGGCGCGCGCCCGCGCATGGGCAACTCGTA
>JBJXGQ010000096.1:0-5506 GCA_046160525.1 Burkholderiales bacterium | reverse complement strand
GATGCGCGCATGGAGAACTTCCTGCGCGGCCACCAGGGCGCGTTTGAGGCATGGTCGGGCCAGCCTCGCGTGCTGCTCTACGACAATTTAAAGAGCGCGGTCCTTGAGCGTCACGGCGATGCCATTCGCTTTCACCCCACCTTGCTATCGTTCGCGGCGCACTACCGCTACGAGCCGCGGCCGGTGGCAGTGGCGCGTGGCAACGAGAAGGGGCGCGTAGAGAGAGCGATTCGTTACGTGCGCGACAATTTCTTTGCCGCGCGCACCTTCACCGATATCGGCGATCTGAACGCCCAGGCCGATCTGTGGTGCGCCGGGCACGCCAGCAATCGGCCCTGCCCGGAGGACACCTCCATGAGCGTGCGCCAAGCCTTTGAGGCAGAGCAGCCTCGCCTACTATCGCTACCAGACAATCCCTATCCCACCGAGGAGCAGTTGGAGGTATCGGCAGGCAAGACCCCCTACGTGCGCTTTGATCTGAACGACTACTCGATCCCGCATACCCACGTGCAGCGCCTGCTCACGGTACGCGCCGATCCCAAGCGTGTTCGCGTCTTGGACGGTGGTGAGATTCTGGCCGATCACCCGCGCAGCTACGATCGCAAAGCCCAGATTGAAGATCCGGCCCATATCGAAGCGCTGGTGCTTCGCAAACGCCAGGCCCGGCAGCACCGCGGTATCGATCACTTGGCACGCGCAGCCCCGGCGAGCCGCGATCTGTTAATTCGCGCGGCCGACCGTGGCGCCAACCTTGGCACCATCACCTCGACATTGCTGCGCCTGCTCGATCGCTATGGCGCCGCCGAGCTACAAGCGGCCATTGCCGATGCCTTGGCTAGTGGCGTGCCGCACCCCAACGCGGTACGCCTAGCACTGGAGCGCAGGCGCGAGGTGCGCAACGACGCGCCACCGGTGGCGGTCTGTCTACCCCAGCACGTCAAGCAGAAAGACACCCCAGTCCAGCCCCACCGGTTGGACACCTACGATCAACTCACCGATCACCAACACAACGACGCGCAACAACGCAACGACCAACAAAGTGGAGACCATGATGAGCAACCTTGAATCCTTACGTACCCGTGCGCAGGCGCTGCGCCTGCACGGGGTGCTTGCGCATTGGTCCGAGGCGGCCACGGCGGCTTGGGTGGAGCCGCTCCTACAGTGGGAGGAAGAGGAACGCTCTCGGCGAAGCCTGGAGCGGCGCCTCACCGATGCACACATCGGCCAGTTCAAGCCGCTATGCGATTTCGATTGGCGTTGGCCCAAGCGCTGCGACCGTGCCGCTATCGAGGAACTCATGTCGCTGGAATTTCTCAAGGAATCGGCCAACGTGGTGCTGCAAGGACCCAATGGCGTGGGCAAATCGACCCTGGCGAAGAATCTGGCGCATCAAGCGTTGATCCAAGGCCACACCGTGTTGTTTGCCACCGCCGGACAGATGCTCGGGGAGTTGGCAGCACTGGATAGCGATTCTGCGCTGCGACGACGCCTGCGCCACTACGTCGGACCGGACCTGCTCATCATCGACTTATGTGAAGTCCTCAGTTATGTGGAGTAGCACGGGAACGGTCTCGGTTATGAAGGCATGCGCGCCGATTGTTCGTCCGGCTGCTCCACATAACGATCAGAGGCGGCGAAGCCAAGTAGCGATCTTATCGTCGCGGAAGACGAAGGCACCGCCCTTCGGCGGCGCCAGTACCTCGGGGAAGACCTGTGCGAGCGCTTGACGCTTTAGGTCGAGGTCAGCGCGCGCATAACGCATGGTGGTGTTCAGGCTCGCATGA
This sequence comes from Burkholderiales bacterium, assembly GCA_046160525.1. Lineage (GTDB taxonomy): Bacteria > Pseudomonadota > Gammaproteobacteria > Burkholderiales > SHXO01 > SHXO01. Next base: position 3,722 of record JBJXGQ010000096.1, on the reverse strand, counting down.
CCGAGCCATTGGCTAATGGTGGCGAAGTCCACCCCCGCCTTGAGCAGATGGATTGCGGTGGTGTGCCTCAAGGAATGTGGGTGAATCCGTTTGCCGACCAGTGTCGGCGCGGCGTTTGCACCTGCGGCGATGTGCTGCCGTAGAAGATATCGAACGCCGAACCGCGTCATCGGGGCGCCATGCGCGTTGAGGAAGACATGTCGACCGGCTGGATCCTCCGTACTGTCCGGCTGCTTCTCGGTCAGATCCTTCAATAGCCGCGCAATACGCGGCCAAATCGGGCAAAGGCGTACTTTGTTGCCTTTGCCAGCGAAGCGAACTTGGCAGGGTGATTCCAGCCGGAGGTCTCGAACCCGCAGATCGACGACTTCCTGCACCCGGGCGCCGGTATTGAACATCAGCGAGAACATCGCGTAGTCCCGGCTTCCGGCGGGCGTTTCGCGATCAATGCTGGCCAGCAAGGCCTCGATCTCCGCCTTCTCCAGATATTCGATTGGGTTCGTCTGCGCTCCTCGTTTGAATGGAATCGCAAGGACTTGCTGTAAGGCAGCCAGTTGTTCGGGATGGCCGCTCACAAGGAAGCGAGCAAAGGTGTGCATGGCTGCCAGGCGGACATTACGGGTCGTGATGCTGTTCTTGCGCTCAGACTCCAAGAAGGTGAGGAAGCGACCGATTCGATCGGCAGTCATGTCGGCCAGTTCGAGAGATTCGATTGGCCGCCGGCTGTCTGTAGCGGCAAACCTCAAGAACAGGATCATGCTGTCACGATAGCTTTGAATTGTGTGTCGGCTCATACCGCGCAGTGTCGGGAGGTACTCCTGGAAGAAGCGAACGACGCAACGGCCAAGTTCTGTCGGTTGATACTTCTTCATGCTGTCGCCTCCGCAACGACATCGCCAAAGGCGGCTTCGAACCGCTCACTTGCCAGTTCGCGCATGGTCGGCACGAAGTGAAGGTAATGGGCGGTTGACATGATCGAGACGTGGCCCATGAACATGGCCAGCCGGGGCAAGTTGGATTGAACATCGGCGCCGTCGCGGTACCAGCGGATCAGTGCCTGGACGGCGAAGCTGTGACGCATGTCATGGACCCGCGGTCGACGGCCTTCGCTGTCCTTTACGTCAGCGGCGACAAACAGGCGTTTGACCGCCTCCCCCAATCCGGCGCCGGTGTAACCGTGATGGCAGCGTGGGCCACAACACAACAATGGCGCGCAGGGGGCGTGATCGAACGGTGCTGCGAGGCGTTGGCGCAAATAGACTCGCACAGCATCGCCGGCGTCCAGCGACAACGGCACCAGTCGGGACTTGTGGAACTTGGATTCTCTGATGCGCAGCAACCCGGTCCGGGTCTCAAGATCATCCAGAGTCAAGCGGACTAACTCGCCACGCCGCAATCCCGCAGTGTAGAGAAGGATAACGGCCATGCGCATGACCGCCGGCAACAGCGGTGAATTGGCTGTTGCCGTCAGCTTGTCGGCAGCGACGAGTAGCCGCGCCACCTGCTCTGGCTCGACGATCACTGGCCTCCGGTAGGGAAGCAAACGGACAAAATACAGTGGGTCCGGAACGAAACAGCCGGGTTCCGTGCGCTGACGGAAACGGCAGAACTTACGCACAGCCAATTGGCGGCTCCGCCGTGTCGTAGCGGACAGGTGGCGAAAGGAATCGCACCATAGATCAAAGCTGGCCTGATCGAGATCGGTGGTGTTCGTGGCTGCGAGGAAGCTTTGTAGGTGCTCGAGAATCCACTCTGTGCCGTCGTAACGGCGTCCCAGCGAACGTTGGTGCTTTAGCCAGGTGGCCATCCATCGATACAGCGGTGTCGAAGACGCCTTCTCAATCATGGTCGCCTCCGTTAGCTAGCGTAGGCACCGGCAGGGCAACCGTGCGCAACATGTCGATATCGACCCGCAAGTAAACGCAGGTGGCTTCCAAGCTCCGGTGTCCAAGCAGGTCGCCAATAGTCTTGACGCCGACACCGCGCCGAAGCAAGCGCATGGCGAAGGCGTGGCGCAGCGAATAGGACGATGCCCCATCAATGGGGAGGCTGCTCTTCACCGCCCGATAGCTGAAGATATCGATGACGCCGTAATTGCGCAGGGCCTTTATCGGACTGCGAATGCGCAGGAACAACTGTGGCAAATCGCTGTTCGGTCTAGCGAGCCGCAAATAACGGCGCAGCAACCGCAACGTCCGATCGGCGAGCGGGAGGACGAGCACGGAGCGCGTCTTACATTGCTCTACTCTTAGCGAGCCGGCTTCCCAATCGACGGAATCGAGCCGCAGGGCGGCCACCTCTGACGGCCGCAGGCCGTAATAGGCCATGAGATGCAGGATCGCGTAGTCGCGCCAATCTCTGGGACTTCGACGCCGGATCGAAGCGAGCAATCTGCGAACGGTGGTCCAATCCAGCGCTCGCGGAGGCAGTTCCCCTCGATACACACGCGGTGTGTCAATAACATCGAGGCCGGCAGGTACTTCGCCGTGGTCGGCGCAGTAACGCAAGAATGCGCGCAAGTGGGCAATGACATGCTGCAATGAAGCGCGGCTGTTCTCCTTGCTCTTGAGCTGGATGTAGGTTTCAAGGTCGCCGGCCGTCAGGTTGCGAAGACCGCTATTAGAGGGTAGCCCTCGCGCAAGGAAGTCGGTGACTGTCGAGCCGTGGTGCTTCAGCGATTGGGCAGAAAGTCCTCGTACTTCTGCCAGATAGTGCTGATAGCCGCGGCACAGGACACTCAGCGCGTCGCCATATTCCACGGCAACCAGCTGGTTGGTCGCAGCCAGGAACCTGGTGAAGATGCGGCCGGTACACAGGTACAAATAGGCATCTGTCTTAGAGACGATAAACGCCTCTTGAAGGTCCGCCTCGCGGAACATCTCCCCTGACCGGAAACGATCAGACCGGTCGAGCACTTCTTTGGCGCGTCGAAGATGAAGCCGCAACGGATGACGCAGGTGGCCGTGCTCGGCCAGCCAGACGGCGAACGCCTCAAGTTCGGCGCCGCAACGGGACCTCTCGTATCGTTCATGAAATCGTGGAAACAAATCGCGTAGCATGGTGTCCTCCTATCGTTGAAGAGGACTCCACGTTACGGCCGCTCAGTTATGTTGAGTCAGACACATGCACCTCGGAGTCAGAGGCCGTGCTACTTCACATAACTGAGGACTTCACATAAGTCGATGCACAGCACCTGGGGCTTGATGTAGTGGTTGAGGGCTCGCTTGATGCTGCCCTGGGCGTGGGCAGCGGCCAGCGTGTTGATGATTTCGATGGCACCGGTAAATAACACCGAGTGACCGCGAAGGCAGGCGGCATGGCCCAGCGCGCTCATCAGATGGCTCTTGCCAAGACCGGTGCCGGAGATGAACACCACGTTGGCGTGCTGCTTGACGAAGTCCAGGTGAAACAGATTCTGGATGAGTAAGCGGTTGATCTTGGTGGGCCAATTCCAGTCGAACTGATCCAGCGTTTTTATCACCGGGAAGCGTGCCAGCTTGATGCACTGTTGCACGCGGCGATCACAGCGCGCGGCAGCCTCTCCGTTTGCTAATTCCGAGAGGAAGTCCAGGTGCGACCATTGTTTCTCCGCGGCGGTTTGGGAGAGCCCCTGGTGGTGCTCCAGCATGAAGGGCAAACGCAACGCGCCAAGGCGTGCGCGTAGGGCATCGGCATCCGGATGGGCTTGATCACGGCGTGTTCTCATCGTCGTCTCCTGGGTC
>JBJXGQ010000095.1:0-4849 GCA_046160525.1 Burkholderiales bacterium | reverse complement strand
GTGGCCCCCACCCGCCCCGTCACCACCCCGCAAACGACCGTGCAGCGTGTGGAGCCTGCGGCCGCGCCGCGAGCAGATGCCCGCCCGGAACCAGCGAAGTCCACGCCCGTGGAAACGCCGGTGGCAAGGCCAGACTCGGCCCAGCCCGTGGCGCGTTCCGAACCACGGCCCGATGCGCGGCCCGAACGCCGTGCTGAACTGACTCCCGCATCGCCGCGCTCCGAACCCGCGCCCGCTGCCAGCGTGCCGGTGGCGGCACCACCAGTGCGGGCCCAGGCGCAAGCGCAACCCTCGGGACCTGCCGTACCCCAGGCAACGCCACGGCCAGAGCCCAGATCGCAGCCCGGGCCAGTGGCGTCAGTGGAACCGCGCACACAAGTTCAGGAAAGCGCTGCCCCGAATGCCCCTGCACGCGCCGAGATGCCAGCCGGACCTCGTCCCGAGGGGCCCGCCGTTCAACGCGCGGAACCCAAGGTTTCGCCCAGCCCCGGCCCGAGCGCTGCCGCACCACGCCTCGACGCTCCCGCGGTGGTTGCGAGCGCTCCCTCCGCCGTGCCCACAGCGCCAGCTACCCCGCGCGCGGACTCCCGCCCAACTCCTGGCAGGGGCGAGCCCACGGTCAGTGTTCCCTCCTCGGAAATGCTGACGTTCACCATGCCTAAGCGGGACGAGGACGGGGACGAACGCGGGAGGGTATCGCGCGTCAAGGCGGGAACCGCCTATGCCGCGGCCATCGTGAAGGCCATCAATGGGGGAATAAGAAAGGGCGAGTATCCACGCATGGCGAAAGAGCGCGGGCAAAGCGGCAAGGTCAAACTTCGCCTCGTACTCAAACCCGATGGGAAGGTGTCCAAGGTGGAAGTCGTGAGTTCAAGCGGCCACCCCGCCCTGGACCAATACGCCCTCGAGTTAGCCAGAAGAACGATCTATCCGCCCTTTCCGGCGGCACTACGAGGCACCTCGCAGTTTCAAGTGGAGCCTCCGGTTAACTTTGTCCTGACAGAGGAGTAGAACAGCCCTCGGTGTTAGAACTCTACCCACCCATTGAGCCCAATCACTCAGGCTATGTACCGGTTGGCGAGGGGCACGAAGTCTATTTCGAGGAATGCGGAAATCCGCGCGGCATTCCCGTCGTGTTTCTGCATGGCGGGCCGGGCAGTTCCTGCAATCCGCAGCACCGGCGTTTCTTTGACCCGGCCGCCTATCGCGTCGTGCTATTCGACCAGCGTGGTTGCGGGCGCAGCCGGCCCCAGGGTTCCACCGAGGAGAACACGACCCCGCGTTTGATCGCGGACATCGAACGTCTTCGCCAGAAACTTGGCATCGAGCGCTGGTTACTATTCGGCGGGTCTTGGGGAAGCACCCTGGCGCTTTCCTATGCGCTGAAACACTCCGGGCGAGTGCTGGGGATGGTATTACGGGGAATCTTTCTGGCATCCCGGCAAGAGTTGGATTGGTACTTGATGGGCCTGCGAGAATTTCTTCCGGAGGCTTGGGAGCGCTTGTGTGCACCCGTCCCAGCTCCCAGTGCGACTTCGGTACTTAAGCACTATCACCGCGAAATTGCACAGGAGGCCACGGCGGCGCAAGCCGCGCGCGGCTGGAATGACTACGAGTCGGCTGCCATGGCAGTCGGAGAGCCGCCTGGGTCAAGTGGTGCGATGAGTGGCTCCGCGGGAATCGCGCGCGTTCGCGTGCAATTGCACTATCTTGCCCATGATTGCTTTCTGGAACGGCCGCTACTGGATGCCGTACGGGGGTTGGATCTGCCCGCGATAATCGTGCAAGGCCGCCGCGATCTGGTGTGCCCGCCGTTGACGGCATACCGCTTACACCAAGCCTTGCCAGGGAGCGAACTGCGCATGGCTGAGGAAGCGGGCCACTCCGCGATGAATCCCGCCATGATCGCCGCCTTGGTGCAAGCCACGGACGATATGCGGCGGAGATTTTCAAGCCAGCCATGAGCCTGCGCTACCGCGTCAACCTGATCGTCACGGTGTTGATTACCTTCTTCACGCTGGCCATGTGTGCCATCGTCATCGACGACACGCGCCGCGCCATCCGCGAGGAGATGGAGGCTGGAGGTAAGGTGACCTTGCAGTGGCTGACCAATGTGTTGAGCCTCGCGCCATTTTCCGGCGCCGCTAGTAGCGATGAAAGGCTGCTCGAATTTCTTCATCAGCTCGGGCGCGTTAGGGCGCACGAGTTTCGGCTCCTCTCGGCGCAGGGCGAAGTGCAGTACCAGTCGCCGCCTTCTATTTACAAGAGCGGACGCACGGCACCGGCGTGGTTTTCGGCTTTGGTGGCGCCCAAGCTTCCCGAGGTGTCGTTACGCGCCGGCGACCGCCAACTTCTGGTGTCGCAAGACGCCTCTCGTGCGGTGCTGGACGCGTGGGACGACCTCAAAATTCTGGTGCTCGTGATGCTGGCCTTTCTGGTCGCACTGAACGCCGCCGTGTTCTGGTTGGTGGGCAACGCCTTGAAACCCATCGGCAGTGTGCTGCGCGGATTGTCCGACATGGAGCAAGGGCGCCTGCACACCCGGCTGCCGAGCTTCGCCTTTCGCGAATTCGAGGCCATCAGCCACACCTTTAACCGCATGGCAGGCGCCTTGGAAGAGAGCCACCAGCAAAACGCCCGGCTCGCCTTGATCGCCAAGCAATCGAGCGACGCCATCATGATTCAAGACCTGCGCGGGGAAATCTCCTTCTGGAATCCGGCGGCGGAGAAAATGTTCGGCTACACGGCCGCGGAGATCGCCGGGCTCTCCGCGCGCCTCATTACGCCAGCGGCGCGCGCTCACGAACTGGCGGACATCCAGAAGGCCGTGCTGTTGCGAAAAGTCATCGAGAACCAGGAGACGGAGCGCTCCACCAAGAACGGCACCCCTGTTCAAGTGGCGCTTTCCGCGGCGCCCCTTATCGATCCGGATACGGGAGAAGTCATCGGCGAGATCTGCAGCATGCGCGATATCACCGAGCACAAGCGCGTGCAGGAGGCCGAGCGCGAGCTGGCCTCCAACCGCGAACTCACGCACATCATCCAATCCAGCCTGGAGGAGGAGCGGCGTGGCATTGCGCGCGAATTGCACGATGAGCTGGGCCAGTGCGTTACGGCCATCAAGACCATCGGAACGGTGATCGCCAACCAAACCAAGCACACGGTGCCCGAGGTCCACACCAGCGCCCAGACCATCGTCTCGGTGGCCTCGCACATCTACGATGTCGTGCACGGGATCATTCGCAAGTTGCGGCCCAGTGCCCTGGATCACCTGGGGCTGGCCGAAGCCCTGCGCGAAGTAGCGGGCACCTGGCGTGCACGCCATCCGAGCATCGACTGCGAGTTGCGCCTCGCCGGTGACTTGGACAAACTTGGCGAAACGGTCAACATCACCATCTACCGCATCGTGCAGGAATGCTTGACCAACGTGGTTAAGCACGCTGCCGCGACCCAAGTGGTAATTGGTGTGACGAGGGAGGGTGATGTTATCGTGGTGACGGTGCGCGACAACGGCCAGGGCGCGAGCCAGCCCGACCGCGAGTCTCGCTTCGGGCTGCTCGGAATGCGCGAGAGGGTGCAAGCCCTTGATGGCGAATTTTCCGTGGAAAGCGAACCCGGACAAGGAATGTTTGTCACTGCCAGGGTTCCGGTGCGTAAGATAGAGCCCTCATCGTTAGCGGCTTAAGAGAAATGCCCCAGCCCATTAAAGTCATGTTGGTGGACGACCACGCCGTGGTGCGCATGGGCTTTCGCCTGCTCCTGGACGGCTCATCGGACATCAAGGTGGCGGCCGAAGCCCAAAGCGGTGAGGAAGCCTGCCGCCTCTATTCCGAGGTCAAGCCCAACGTTACGGTGATGGATATCTCCATGCCGGGAATAGGCGGCCTGGAGGCCATCGACCGTATCCTGGCGCGCGAACCCAATGCTCGCATCTTGGTGCTGTCCGCCCACGAGGACGCCATGCATGCCCGCCGGGTGTTGAAGGCCGGTGCCGCGGGCTATCTAACCAAGCGCAGCGCCGCCGAGGAACTCATCCAAGCGGTACGCCAGGTTCACCAGGGCAAGACCTATCTCGAACCCGCGATCGCGCAACAGCTAGCCGTGGAGCAGTTGAACGGACCTAAGACCCCGGTGGATTCCTTGTCGGAAAAGGAATTCAAGGTGTTCCTGGCCCTGGCCAAGGGTAATTCCGTGGCCGATATCGCGCAAACCATGTGCTTAAGCCCGCGCACCGTGGGCACCCATCTCTACAACATCAAGCAAAAGCTCGGGGCGTCCAATTCGGCGGAAATCGCCATCATCGCCATTCGGGCCGGGTTGATGGATCCTTAAGCCGGTCGAGGCGGAACCAGCGGATGCACTCGCTTCGGCAACATGCATTTTACGAACAAGGGGAGCACCCCCTTGTTTATCCCCCAGAGAGGCACAAGGGGTGCCCCCTTGTGAATCTCCAGATTACGCTTCAGTGCTGTGAGATCGTGGCTAAACCTAATGAAAATCATGAGGCCCCTTTCAGCGAATCACGGTAGTTACGGCTGGCGGGGCTGGGCACAATGGGCACCGTTGTACCAATCATTAGCGATGCTGCTTCCAACCTCGATAAGGAAATTAGCCATGTGGACCAAACCCGAATACACCGAAATGCGTTTTGGCTTTGAAGTAACGATGTACATTTACAACCGCTAAGCCATTCGGTTGAAGAAAGGCCGCCTCAGGCGGCCTTTTTTTTTGGTGCGCCCGGCAGGGTGCATTCACTTGGAGGTGAAAGTCCTCTACTCACCCGGCAGGGGGAAGAGTTAGCCGAACGGCAAGGGTGTCGCGGGCGACTGCGAATCTGGAGGAAGCTGAA
>JBJXGQ010000094.1:0-20529 GCA_046160525.1 Burkholderiales bacterium | reverse complement strand
AACGCAAACCTCGGAACCCATCCATCTACGTATCGCTGACACGCTGACCATCCGAAGTTGTACCAAAACGTACGGAAGGATTTCATTCCAGCCTCTAGTCTTGTGGGCCGCGAATACCATCGTAGACTCTTCGGTCTAACGAAAAGTAAGCGCCCATAAAATACTAAAAGTTTCAGCAGGACACGTAGCCCTGGCACCTTCGCCGTTTCGACGGCGGAATGCTTTTCTATTACTCCATGCCGAATCATTATCACTTCGTGCTGCATACCCGGCAGGCCAACTCAGTCTATGACCGCACATGGCCTGCGGATAGCGGAACTCTGGCCTCCGCCTCACTCCCCCTGTCCTACGCCCACTCCCCTCTTCTAATCTTCTCCGCCCACAGCAAGCCCAGCATGGTCTTGACGTCGCTGATCTCGCCGCGCCGGACCATCTCCAGCGCCGCATCGAGAGCCACTTGCACGGTCTGGATAAACTCCCCCTCCTCTCCTGGATGCCCCTCGAAACGTAGATCGCGCGCGAGAAAGAGTTCGACTTTTTCGTTGGAGTACCCCACGCAGGGATAGACGGCGCTCATGAAGCTCCACTCGCCCGCCACGTAACCGGTTTCTTCCAGCAACTCGCGCTTGGCGGTATCGAGCGTGGCCTCGCCCGGATCGATCTTGCCGGCGGGCAGCTCCAGAGTGTGGGCGCGCAAGGGATAGCGGAACTGGTGCTCCAACAGCACGCTGAAATCCTCGAAGAGCGGCAGGACCATGACCGCGCCTTGGTGCTCGACGTATTCGCGCATGGCCTTGGCACCATCGGGAAGCCGCACGTGATCTTCCTTCACGGTAAGCAAGCGGCCCTTGTAGGCCGTATGCGACGCGATCTCCGACTCGGTAAAGTTTTTTCTCACGAGAATTACGGCAAGACTCGAATGGCGTGATGGCAAAGTGCCATGAGCCCGCCCGGTACGATGCCCAACACCAGCATGGCCAAACCGTTGGCCGAGAGCAGAAAGCGCGTGTCCGCCGTGGCAGTAAGGGGCGCGGCCTCGGTGGGTTCGTCGAAGTACATGACCTTGACCAGGCGCAGGTAGTAGAACGCGCCCACAAGCGACAACAGCACCGCCACCACGGCCAGCCAGATCATCCCGGCGTTGACTGCCGCTTGCAGCACGGATAGCTTGGCGTAGAAACCCACAGTGGGGGGCACGCCAGCCATGGAGAACATGATGAGCAGCATGAGAAAGGCGTACCACGGCTCGCGGCGGTTGAGCCCCTTGAAATCCTCGATCTCCTCGGCCTCGAAACCCTTGCGCGAAAGCAGAAGAATCATCCCGAACCCGCCCAGGGCGGTCAGTGTATACACCACCACGTAGAACATGGCCGCGCCATAGCCTTCGGTGGAATTGCTGAGCACGCCGAGCAGCAAGAATCCCATGTGCGAGATGGTGGAGTAGGCGAGCATGCGCTTCAAATTGGTCTGCGCGATAGCCGTGACATTACCCAGGCTCATGGAAAGCACGGCCAGGATGATGAGCATGCTCTGCCATTCGGTGGCCAAGGCTTTTGTGCCGAGCGCTTCCACCAGCAAGCGCATGATGAAGGCAAAGGCCGCGAGCTTGGGCGCCGAACCGATCATCAAGGTGACCGAGGTGGGCGCACCCTGGTACACGTCCGGCACCCACATGTGGAAAGGCACGGCGCCCAGCTTGAACCCCAGGCCTGCCACGATGAACACCAGGCCGAAGACCAGCAACGTGGAGTGAGCATTGCCCTGAGCAATTTTGGTGGCGATCTCCGCGATGTGCAACGAACCCGTGGCGCCATAGATCATGGACATACCGTAGAGCAACATGCCGGAAGCCAGCGCGCCCAGGACAAAATACTTCATCGCGGCCTCGGTGGCCTTATGGGAATCGCGCTGCATGGCCACCATGCTGTAGAGGCTCAAGCTCAAAAGTTCCAAGCCCAGGTACAGCGTGAGCATGTGGGCGCCGGAGGCCATGACCATCATGCCTAGCGCGGAGAACATGGCGAGAACGAAAAACTCGCCCCTGAAAAGATCGCGCTCCTTGGCGTAGGCGCGTTAGTATACGAGCACCATGGCCACGGCCACGCAGATAAACAATTTCAGCACGCTCGCCATGGTGTCGGAGACGAACATGCCGTTGAACGCCAACTGCGTGGTAGCTGAATCCTGCCCCATGAGCAGGCCCGCGGTAACCAGCAAACTCAGGACGGCCAGCCCGAAACTTACTCCGCGCTGCTCGTCCTTCAGGAATAAATCCAGCAACAGCACCACGCAACTCATGGCGAGCAGAAAAATCTCCGGCAAGGCGGGGAGGAAGTTCGTCATAGTTTGGACTGGGCCACGTGCGCCAGCAGATCGTTCACGGAGGTGTGCAGCACGGCGCTAAGCTGTTGCGGGAAGATTCCCATGAGCAGCACCGTGACGGCCAGCAGCGAAAGAATGAGAATCTCGCGTGCGTTCACGTCCTTCAGCTCGCCCACGCGGGGATTGGCTACCGCGCCGAACACCACGCGCTTGTACATCCACAAGGTATAAGCCGCGCCGAAGATCAAGGTCGTTGAAGCAAGGGCCGCGTACCAGAAACTCACTTTCATGGAGCCCATGATGACCAGAAACTCGCCCACGAATCCGCTGGTGCCTGGCAATCCCGCGTTGGCCATGGCAAACAACATGAAGAAGGCCGCGAACACCGGCATGGTATTCACCACGCCGCCGTAGTCGGAGATCTCGCGCGAATGCATGCGGTCGTAGAGCACGCCCACGCACAGGAACATGGCTCCCGAGATAAAGCCATGGGAGATCATTTGCAGCACGGCACCCTCAACGCCTTGCGCATTGAAGATGAAGATCCCCAAGGTGACGAACCCCATGTGCGAGATGGAGGAATAGGCGATCAGCTTCTTCATGTCCGTTTGCACCATGGCCACCAGGCCGATGTAGACCACGGCGATCAAGCTGATGGCGATGATGAAGCCGCTCAACTCATGGCTGGCATCGGGCGCGATGGGCAGCGCGATTCGCAAGAAACCGTAACCGCCCAACTTCAGCATGATGGCCGCCAGCACCACGGAGCCACCCGTAGGCGCCTCCACGTGGGCGTCGGGCAGCCACGTATGCACGGGCCACATGGGAACCTTCACCGCGAAGGCCACGAAGAAGGCGATGAAGATGAGTATTTGCGCCGTCAACCCGATCTTCAGGTTGTGCCAGGTGAGGATATCGAAGCTGTTGTTGGAAGCGTTGTAAAGGTAGATCAAGGCAACCAGGGTCAGCAGCGATCCCATCAGCGTATAGAGAAAAAACTTCACCGCCGCGTACACCCGGTTGGGCCCGCCCCACATGCCGATGACGATGAACATGGGAATCAGCGTGGCTTCGAAGAACACGTAGAACAACACGCCGTCCAGGGCACAGAACACGCCGTTCATCAAACCGGAGAGAATGAGAAAGGCGGCCATGTACTGCGACACTTTGTTCTGTATCACCTGCCAGCCGGCGAGCACCACCAGCACGGTGGTAAAGGTGTTGAGCAGGATCAGCAACAGCGAGATACCGTCGATGCCCAGGTGATAGTGAATGTTGAAGCGCTCGATCCACGGCGTGCGTTCCACGAACTGCATGCCATGGGCGGCGCTATCGAACCCCGTCCAAAGAGGCAGCGCCACCACGAATCCGGCCAGGGCGCCGGTCAAGGCAAGGCCGCGCGCCAAGGCCGGCTTGCGGTCCGGTGCCAGCACCAGTACCAACAAGCCCGCGAGAATGGGTACCCATACGACGATACTCAACCAAGGTGTCGTCATCGCATCAAACTCGCGCGAACCACAGGGACAAGAACAACAGCACGCCGATGATCATCATGAAGGCATAGTGATAGACGAATCCGCTCTGAAAGTGCCGGATGACGCCGGCGCACCAGCCCACCACGCGGGCAGCCCCATTGACGAAGAGGCCGTCGATGATTTTGACGTCGCCTATCTTCCAAAAAAGATTGCCCAAGCCGCGCGCGCCGCCCGCGAAGACGAAGCTATAGGCTTCGTCGAACCAATATTTGCGATCCAGGATGGTGTGCAACCATTGAAACTGGCGCTGCAGCGCCGCGGGCAAAGCCGGATTGATGAGATAGCAATAGACCGCCGTCGCGATACCCGCCACCGTCAACCAGAAGGGTGCGGTGCCCAAGGCATGGGTCATCATCTGCACGACTCCGTGATAGTGCTGGCCCATCTCGGCCAGCACCTCGTGTCCGGACGCCACGAAGATCGCCCCCTCGAAATAATCGCCAAAGAGCACATCCCCAATCAGCCACCCCGCGCACACGGACGGTATAGCCAACAGAATTAACGGCACCGTCACCACCGCCGGCGATTCATGCGGCACATGATGCCCGTGATGCCCTTCCCCATGATCGCCATGACGCAAGCCAGGGCGATTGTGGAAGACCATGAAGATCAGCCGGAAGGTATACAAGGCGGTGACGAACACGCACAGCAACACGCACACATAGGCAAAGCCCGCCCCCGGCGTCTGCGAGAAATGCGCGGCTTCGATGATCGCGTCCTTTGAGAAGAAACCCGCCAACCCCGGAACACCGGCACTCGCCAAGGCGCCGACCAGCATGGTGGCGTAGGTGATGGGCATGTACTTCTTCAGCCCGCCCATCTTTCGCATGTCTTGCTCGTGATGCATGCCGATGATCACCGACCCAGCGCCCAGGAACAACAGCGCCTTGAAGAAGGCGTGCGTGACAAGATGGAACATCCCCGCCGAGTAGGCCGAGGCGCCCAGCGCCACCGTCATGTAGCCCAGTTGGGAAAGCGTCGAATAGGCCACCACGCGCTTGATGTCGTTTTGCACGATGGCCACCAAGCCCATGAAGAGCGCCGTGATGCCACCGATGACGAGCACCACGGAAAGCGCGGTCTGCGAAAGCTCGAACAACGGCGACATGCGCGACACCATGAAGATGCCCGCAGTCACCATGGTGGCCGCGTGAATCAGCGCGGAGATGGGCGTGGGGCCTTCCATGGAATCGGGCAGCCACACGTGCAGGGGAAACTGCGCCGACTTGCCCATGGCGCCCACGAAGAGACACAAACAGACGGCCGTCAGCAAGGACCAGCCGCCGGTCTCAAGCACCTTACTGGTCATGCTGGGCGCCATCTCGAACACCTTCGCATAATCCAGCGTGCCGAAGTGGGCGAAGATGAGCGCGATGCCCAGCAGAAAGCCGAAATCGCCCACCCGGTTCACCAGAAATGCCTTGAGGTTGGCGTAGATGGCCGTGGGCCGCGTGTACCAAAACCCGATCAGCAAGTAGGACACCAGGCCCACCGCTTCCCAGCCAAAGAACAATTGCAGGAAGTTGTTGGCCATCACCAGCATCAGCATGGAGAAGGTGAAGAGCGAGATGTAGCTGAAGAAGCGCTGGTAGCCGGGGTCCTCGTGCATGTAGCCGATGGTGTAGATGTGCACCAGCAAGGACACGAAGGTCACCACCACCATCATGGTGGCCGTCAGGGAATCGATGAGAAAGCCGATCTCCAGTTTGAGATCGCCGCTGGTGATCCACGTATAGAGCGCACCGTTGAAGCGCTCCCCTGCCTGCACGTCCATCCACACCATGACCGAGGCAACGCAAGACACCAGCACCCCCAAGATGGTGACCCAGTGCGCCCCGGCCCGGCCGATGACCTTGCCGAACAGGCCCGCGACGATGGCGCCTATGAGGGGGGCGAAGGGGACGATTAGGTAGAGGGGTTTCATGTGTGCGTGAGGCGTGAGAAATTCCGTGAGGCGTGAGGCGCGAGAACTTCCGTGAGGCGTGAGGCGCGAGGCGTGGGGCGTAAACCAGGAAAGACCGCGCTACGCGCTCCCTCCCCCGCGTGCGGGGGAGGGTTGGGGTGGGGGCACGCCTCCCGCCTCCCGCCTAACGCCTCACGCACGCTCACCCTTTGAGACTCCCCAAATCATCCACATTGATACTCCGGATGTTGCGGAACAGGCACACGAGGATCGCCAAGCCGATGGCCGACTCGGCGGCGGCGACGGTCAAGATGAAGAACACGAAAACCTGGCCGGAGAGATCTTGCAGGTAGTGGGAGAAGGCCACGAAATTCATGTTGACCGCCAGCAAATTCAGTTCGATGGCCATCAACAGAATGATCACGTTCTTGCGGTTCAGGAAAATACCCACCACGCTGATGGCGAAGAGCAGCGCGCCCAGCACCAGGTAATGGGAGAGCGAGATCAAGACGATTTCTCCTGCTTCTCCGAAGCCATGGGAATGATGCGCACGCGGTCCTGGCGGCGAATGGCCACTTGCACGGCGGGATCTTGAAACTTGCTGTCCTTGCGCTTGCGCAAGGTGAGCGTGATGGCGGCGACAATGGCCACCAGCAAGATCACGGAGGCGATCTCGAAGGGATACACGTAGTCCGTGTAGAGCACCAAACCTAATTCGCGCGTGTTGGAATAACCCGCTTCGTGCGGCGGGGGTTGCGGCACGTCGAGCACCCCAAAGTGGCGGCCTCCCAGCACCATGGTCATCTCGGCCACCATGATGCCCGCCACAATTAATCCCGGCACCAGATAGTCCCAGTAACCTTCCCTCAACTGATCGATGTTGATGTCCAGCATCATGATGACGAACAAGAACAACACCATCACCGCGCCCACGTAGACCAGCACCAACACGATGGCCAGGAACTCCGCTTCCAGCAACATCCACAGCGCCGACGCCGTGGCGAAGGCCAGTACCAGGAACAGCGCCGCATGCACCGGATTGCGCGCCGTGATCACGCGGCCAGCCGCGAACAGCAGGATGAGCGCGAAGGCGTAGAAGAGGGTGGAGTGGAAAGTCATGTCTTGGGTGAGGCGTGAGGGGTGAGGGGTGAGGGGTGAATTGCAGCTGCGCGCGGACTTCCACCCTCCCCTGCTTGCGGGGGAGGGCCGGGGTGGGGGTACCCCTCACCCCTATCTCCTCACCCCTCACGCCATTCATCTCACGCCTCACCGGTACCTCGCATCTTCCGCCCTATCCTTGGCAATCTGGTCTTCGTAACGGTCGCCGATGGCGAGCAGCATTTCCTTGGTGTAGAGCAGATCGCCGCGTTTTTCACCGTGGTATTCGAAGATGCGTGTTTCCACGATGGAATCCACGGGGCAGCTTTCCTCGCAAAAACCGCAGAAGATGCACTTGGCCAAATCGATGTCGTAGCGTGTGGTGCGCCGGGTACCGTCGGCGCGCTGCTCGGATTCGATGGTGATGGCGAGCGCGGGGCACACGGCTTCGCACAGTTTGCAGGCGATGCAGCGCTCTTCTCCGTTCGGATAGCGGCGCAAGGCGTGCAGCCCGCGAAAGCGCGGGCTCTGCGGTGTCTTCTCTTCCGGAAACTGGACGGTGATTTTGCGCGCGAACAGGTGGCGGCCCGTCAAGACCATGCCTTTGAGCAACTCGAAGAGCAGGAAGGTGGAGAAGAAATCCTTCAGCCGCCTAACCATTATTCTTGCTCCCATGGCTAAGCGCTAGAACGGCAACACCCTCAACGCAAAGACGCAAAGGACGCGAAGAAACCCCCAAAGCTTTTCTTTGCGTGCTTTGCGTCTTTGCGTTAAACGATGTTCGCCTTTGCATTGCTATCCCCAGTACCAAAACGGCGTGCGCATCCACACACCGACGACAACCACCCAGATCAAGGTGAGCGGGATGAACACCTTCCAGCCCAGCCGCATGATCTGGTCGTAGCGGTAGCGCGGGAAGGTGGCGCGGAACCACAGGAAGAGGAACAACACGAAGCTCACTTTGGCCGCCAGCCACAAGAAGCTGTCCGGAATGAACGGGACGGGCGACAACCATCCGCCCAGGAACATGATGGCGCACAAGGTGGACACCAAAATCATGTTGGCGTACTCGGCCAGGAAGAAGATGGCGAAGGCCATGCCGGAGTATTCGACGTGAAACCCCGCGACGATTTCC
This sequence comes from Burkholderiales bacterium, assembly GCA_046160525.1. Classification (GTDB taxonomy): domain Bacteria; phylum Pseudomonadota; class Gammaproteobacteria; order Burkholderiales; family SHXO01; genus SHXO01. The sequence continues at coordinate 12,536 of JBJXGQ010000094.1, read as the reverse complement.
GATTCGCCTTCCGCAACGTCGAAGGGCGCGCGGTTGGTTTCCGCCACGCCGGAGATGAGGTACACGACGAACATGGGGAAGAGCGGAATCACGTTCCATCCCAACACACCCCAGCCAGTGCTCTGGCTCATGACGATCTTGCTCAGATTCAGGCTGCCCGCAACCATGAGCACGCACACCAAGGCGAAGCCCATGGCGATTTCGTAGGCCACGATTTGCGCCGCCGAGCGCAGGCATCCCAGGAAGGCGTATTTGGAATTGGAAGCCCAGCCGGCGATGATGACGCCGTACACACCCATGGAGGTCAGCGCCATCACGTAGAGCAGCCCCGCATCGACATTGGAGAGCACGACTTCGGGACTGAAGGGCACCACGGCCCAGGCCGCCAGGGCGGGCATGAGGGAGAGCACCGGCGCGCCCACGAACAAGAATTTGCTGGAACCCGAAGGAATGATGATTTCCTTCATCAGCAGCTTGATGCCGTCCGCGATGGGTTGCAGCAAGCCCAGCGGGCCCACACGGTTGGGACCGATGCGTACCTGCATCCAGCCAATCACTTTGCGCTCGGCCAGGGTGAGATAGGCGACACCACCCATCAAGGGCAACACAATGGCAAAGATCTTGACCAAGGTCCACACCAGCGGCCAGGCGGGACCGAACGCGTGTTCGAAGTATTCGAGGTTCACGCCGCCACTTCCCTGGGCTGCGCCACGGCTTCCAGCACGATGTCGCCCGCACCCAATTCCACCGTCGCTGCGTGAGCGGCCGGTACGCGCACGCAGTTGTCCGGCAAGCGGTCATCGCGCACGAGCGGCAATTCCGCCGTGCCCTGCCCCTGGTTTATTCGCACGTTCCCACCCTCGCGCAAACCCATCTTCTGCATGGTGGCGCCATTCATGGAAGCAGCGAGCGCGGCCGCATCGCCCGTACGCTGCAGCGAAGGTGCCCGGCGCACGATGCCATCGGCGTCGTAAATACGCACTTCGGATATACGCTCCAAACCCATGTTTGCTTTCGCAAGCACGGGTAATGGGGAAGCGTCTTTCAGATCGTTGCTCAGCATCGCTGCGACATCAACGCCCTCTAGGCAGGCTTTGCGGACTTCTTCGGCGGAGTTGAAATCGAAGCCGGATAGGCCCATCAAATTGCCTAGCACGCGCAGAACTTTCCACGCGGGACGGGTTTCGCCGAGGGGCTTTGCCACGCCGTTAAAGGTTTGTAGGCGGCCTTCAGTGTTGATGAAGGAACCCGCGGTTTCCGTGAAGGGCGCTACGGGTAGCATCACGTCCGCGTACTCCGTGGCGCGATGGCGGAAGGGCGAGAGCGCCACCACAAACTGCGCTTCTTGCATGGCCTTCATCGCCTGGGCGCCATTGGCACAATCGAGTTCCGGTTCGGCGTGCAGAACGACGTAGGCCTTGAGGGGATGAGCCAGCATCTGAGACGCATTGCGCCCTTCCGCGCCCGGGAGCGCACCCGCCACGTACCCTCCCACGGAATTAGCGGCTTCGCCGAGAAACCCCATCTTCAATCCGCAAATACGTGCCAGTTCCCGCGCGAGGCGATGCAGCAATCCTGCTTGCGCGTGATGTTGTGCCCGGTTGCCGAGGAAGACCGCGCCGTGGGCGGCTTTGCACAGGCTCTCGGCGATGCGTTTCGCGCCGTCGCTCACGACCACGCCCTCCACCGCGCTTCGCAGGGAAGCGGACACGGGCAGGGCCTTGATTAGCGCGGCGGCGCTGACCACCTCGGCGAGCGCAGCGGCGAACTGCGAAGGCGCGCGTACCATCTTGCCGGCGATGCGCATGCGTTGATCATCGTCAATGGCATCGATCAGATGCACGTCCACATTCTTCTTGGCCAACTGGCGCAGGCGCTGCGCGATCAAGGGATGATCCTTGCGCAGGTTGGAACCCACCACCAGCACGCGATCGAGATCGTTCAACTGCGCGACCTTCATCCCCAGCCACGGCGCACCTAGGCGGGCGCTATCGCCGGAGAAATCCGTCTGCCGCAAGCGGAATTCCGCGTTATGGCTGCCAACGCCTTGCACCAGGCGCCGTAGCAAATAGAGTTCTTCCAAGGTTGCGTGGGGTGAACCCAACGCGCCGATGTTGCTGGCGCCGTGTGTATCACGGACTTCCTTCAATCCGCGCGCGACGCGCTCCAGGGCAGCGGGCCAGTCCACTTCCGTCCACTGGCCATTGTCCTTCACCATCGGGCGCGTCAAACGCTGGCTGGAGTTGAGGGCCTCGTAGGAGAAGCGGTCCTTGTCCGAGAGCCAGCATTCGTTCAGATCCGCATTCTCCAGCGGTAGCACACGCATCACTTTGTCCTGCTTGAGCTGCACCACCAAATTGGAGCCCAGGCCGCAATGGGGGCTCACGGACTTGCGGCGTATGAGTTCCCAGGTGCGCGCCGCGTAGCGGAAGGGTTTGGATGTCAGCGCGCCGACGGGGCACACATCGATCATGTTTCCGGATAGCTCGGATTCCACCGCGCGCCCAACGAAGGAGAGTATTTCCGCATGTTCGCCGCGCCCGGCCATGCCCAGCTCCATCATGCCCGCGATTTCCTCGCCGAAGCGCACGCAGCGGGTGCAGTGAATGCAGCGGCTCATTTCCTCCGCCGCCACCAGCGGGCCAATGTCCTTGGGCGCCACCACGCGCTTGGTTTCCGTGTAGCGCGAAGCGCTAGCTCCGTAACCCACGGCCAGATCCTGCAACTGGCATTCGCCGCCCTGGTCGCAGATGGGGCAATCCAGCGGATGGTTGATCAGCAAAAATTCCATCACGCCCTTTTGCGCGGCCACCGCGGCCGCCGAGTGCGTTTGCACCTTCATGCCCTCACCGACCGGAGTTGCGCAAGCCGGCAAGGGCTTGGGCGCCTTCTCCACTTGCACAAGGCACATGCGGCAGTTGGCGGCGATGGAGAGTTTTTTGTGATAGCAAAAATGCGGGATGTGGACGCCTAGCTGGTTGGCGGCGTCCATGATGGTGAAGCTCGAAGGCACTTCGAGGGCTTGCCCGTCGATTTCGATCTTTACGTTGGCCATGGTGTTAAGCCGTTACCGCTTCGTCTACCAGGCACTTCTTGTGTTCGATGTGATACTCGAACTCGTGGCGGAAGTGCTTGATGAAACTCTTGACGGGCAAGGCGGCCGCATCTCCCAGGGCGCAGATGGTGCGCCCGGCGATGTTGTCGGCCACGGAGTTGAGCAGATCCAAATCCTCCGGGCGGCCCTTGCCATGCTCGATGCGATCGACCATGCGGTAGAGCCAGCCCGTGCCTTCGCGGCAAGGCGTGCATTGCCCGCAGGATTCTTCGTAATAAAAATAGGACAAGCGCAACAGCGCTTTCACCATGCAGGTGGTTTCGTCCATGCAGATCACCGCGCCCGATCCCAGCATGGAACCGGCCTTGGCGATGGAGTCGTAGTCCATATCCGTTTTCAGCATCAGATCGCCGGGCAATACGGGCATGGACGAACCGCCTGGGATGCAGGCCTTCAGCGCACGCCCCCCGCGCATGCCGCCCGCCATCTGTAGCAAAGCAGAGAACGGAGTGCCCAATTTCACTTCGTAATTTCCCGGTTGGTTGACGTGGCCCGACACGGAAAATATCTTGGTGCCGCCATTGTTGGGGCGGCCCATGTTGAGGAACGCCTCGCCACCGTTGTTGATGATCCATGGCACGGCGGCGAAAGTCTCGGTGTTGTTGATGGTGGTAGGGCGGCCGTACAAACCGTAAGTAGCGGGGAACGGCGGCTTGAAGCGCGGCTGGCCCTTCTTGCCTTCCAGGGATTCGAGCAACGCTGTTTCCTCACCGCAGATGTAGGCACCGTAGCCATGATGGGCGTAGAGGTCGAAGCTGAACTCGCTGCCCAAAATTTTATTACCCAAGAATCCGGCGTCGCAGGCTTCCTTCAGCGCTTCCTCGAAGCGCTCGTACACATCCCAGATCTCGCCGTGAATGTAGTTGTAGCCGGCCTGAATCCCCATGGCGTAGGCGCCGATGGCCATGCCTTCGATCACGATGTGCGGGTTATAGCGCAGGATGTCGCGGTCCTTGAAGGTGCCGGGCTCACCCTCGTCGGAATTGCACACCAGGTATTTCTTTCCCGGCAGATTGCGCGGCATGAAACTCCACTTCAACCCCGTGGGAAACCCCGCGCCACCGCGCCCGCGCAGCGACGCCTTTTTCAACTCCGCGATCACGCCTTCCGGGGGAATCTTCTCGGCGAGGATTTTGCGCAACGCGCTATATCCCCCGCGCGCCTCGTAATCCTTGATGCGCCAATTCAAGCCGGTGATCCCCTTCAAGATGAGCGCATCGGGCCCGAAGACGCCGGGATCGAAGGGGGCGACGGAGGATTTCATCATTTCTTCAGATCCGCGAGCAAAGTGTCGATGCGGCCGGGCGTCATGCCAATGAGCATCTTTTTGTTGTTATGCAGAATCACTGGCGCGTCACCGCAGGCACCAAAGCATTCGCCTTCCTTCAGCGTCACGCGGCCATCTGCCGTGGTTTCGTTCCAGCCGATATTCAAACAGCGTTTCAGGTGCGCTGCCGCCTCGTTGGCACCGGACAAGGCGCAAGGCAAATTGGTGCATATCGTGAGCTTGTGCTTGCCCAGCGCTTCCAAATCGTACATGGCGTAGAAGGTCGCCACTTCGTAGACCGCCACGGGGGGCATGTCGAGGTGCCCGGCGACCGCGTCCATGGTCTGCGTGGACAACCAGCCCTGCTCGTCTTGCGCGATAGTCAAAGCGGACATCACCGCGGATTTCTTTTGGTCCGGCGGATATTTTTCTATCTCCCGGTCGATGCGCGCCCAGGATTCCTTGCTCAAAACTTCGCTCACCGGTCGATTTCTCCGAACACGATATCTTGCGTGCCGATAATGGCCACCACGTCGGCGATCATGTGGCCCTTCGCCATTTCGTCGATGGCCGCCAAGTGCGGAAAACCAGGCGCGCGAATCTTCAGGCGGTAGGGCTTGTTGGCGCCATCGGACACAAGATAAATTCCGAACTCGCCCTTGGGATGCTCCACGGCGGCATAGCACTCGCCGGGCGGTACGTGAAAGCCTTCGGTGAAGAGCTTGAAGTGGTGAATCAGCTCTTCCATGTTGCTCTTCATGTCCATGCGCTCGGGCGGGGCCACCTTGTGATTGTCCGTGATCACCGGCCCGGGATTCTTGCGCAACCAATTCACGCATTGCTTGATGATGCGGTTGGACTGGCGCATTTCTTCCACCCGCACCAGATAGCGGTCGTAGCAATCGCCGTTGACGCCCACGGGGATGTCGAAATCCATCTCGCCATAGACTTCGTAGGGTTGCTTCTTGCGCAAATCCCACTCCACGCCGGAACCGCGCAACATGGGGCCGGTAAACCCCAAGGCTTTCGCGCGCTCGGGACTCACCACGCCCACGCCCACGGTGCGCTGCTTCCAGATGCGGTTGTCCGTGAGCAAGGTTTCGTACTCATCGACGCACTTGGGAAAGCGCTGGGTAAAGCGCTCGATGAAATCGAGCATCGAGCCCTCGCGGGCTTCATTGAGCTTTTCGATGGCTGCGGCGCTGCGAAATTTTGACGCTAAATGCTGGGGCATGCGATCGGGAAGATCGCGGTAGACACCACCGGGCCGGTAATAGGCGGCATGCAAGCGCGCGCCAGAAACCGCTTCGTAGCAGTCCATCAAGTCTTCGCGCTCGCGAAAACAGTAGAGGAATACCGTCATGGCACCGATGTCCAGGCCATGGGCGCCAAGCCACAACAGGTGATTGAGCACACGCGTGATTTCATCGAACAGCACGCGAATGTATTGGGCGCGGATGGGCACGTCCACGCCCAGGAGACGCTCCATGGCGAGGCAGTAAGCGTGTTCGTTGCACATCATGGACACGTAATCGAGACGGTCCATGTAGGGCAGAGACTGGATAAAAGTCTTGTGCTCCGCCAGCTTTTCCGTTGCCCGGTGCAACAAACCAATGTGCGGATCGGCGCGCTGGATGACTTCGCCGTCCAGCTCCAGCACCAGGCGCAACACCCCGTGCGCCGCCGGATGCTGCGGCCCAAAATTCATCGTGTAGTTGCGAATTTCAGCCATTTACGGCTTTCACGGGAGCCTTGATCTCCACATCCGCGTAGTGTTCCTCGCGTATCACGCGCGGGACGATCTCGCGCGGCTCGATGGTCACGGGCTGGTAGATCACGCGCTGCTGGTCCGGGTCGTAGCGCATTTCCACGTAACCGGAGAGCGGGAAATCCTTGCGGAAGGGATGGCCGGTGAAGCCATAGTCCGTCAAGATGCGGCGCAGATCGGGGTGCCCGTCGAACACGATACCGAACAAGTCGAAGGCCTCGCGCTCGTACCAGTTCGCGGCGGGCCATAGGTCCGTCACGGAATCGAGAATGGGCATGTCATCGTTGGGGGCAAACACGCGCAATCGCATACGATGGTTCAAGGCCAGCGACAAGAAGTGATAAACCGCCGCGAAGCGCGCTCCTTCCCACGCCCCTTCGCCATGGCTGCTGTAGTCCATGCCGGCCAGATCGATGAGGATCTCGAAGCGCAGAGCCGGATCGTCGCGCAGCGTGCGCGCCACCGCCAACAGGTCGGGCGCCTTGACCACCAAGGTCACTTCGCCATGGGAGGGTGTACACAAGACCACGCTCTCGCCAAATTTCGCTTGCAGCGTACTGATCAGGCCATCGAGCCGTTCACCCATATTCTTTGGTTAGCCCCGGGAGATGGTGTTGGTACGCTTGATCTTGTTCTGTAACTGGATGATGCCGTAGATCAGTGCTTCCGCCGTGGGCGGGCAACCCGGCACATAAACGTCCACCGGTACGATGCGGTCGCAGCCGCGCACCACGGAATAGGAATAGTGGTAGTACCCACCGCCGTTGGCGCACGATCCCATGGAAATCACCCAGCGCGGCTCGGCCATCTGGTCGTAGACCTTGCGCAGCGCGGGCGCCATTTTGTTGCACAGCGTACCGGCCACGATCATCACGTCGGACTGGCGCGGGCTGGGACGAAACACGATGCCGAAGCGGTCCAGGTCGTAGCGCGAGGCACCCGCGTGCATCATCTCCACGGCGCAGCACGCAAGACCAAAAGTCATGGGCCACAGGGATCCTGTACGCGTCCAGTTTATGACAGTGTCAAGACTGGTGGTAACGAAGCCCCGTTCAAGTACGCCCTCGGTGTTCACGTTATGTCTTCTCGGTTAAGGTGCAGCGGAGCCGCGGCGCGCTCATTCCCATTCCAGCGCGCCTTTCTTCCACTCGTAGACGAATCCCACGACAAGGATGGCGAGAAACACCATCATGGAGAGGAAACCGAAGAGGCCGATTTCCCGCATCGCCACGGCCCAGGGAAATAGAAAGGCGATCTCCAAGTCGAACAAGATAAAGAGGATGGCGACCAGGTAATAGCGCACGTCGAACTTCATGCGTGCGTCCTCGAAGGCCTCGAAGCCGCATTCGTAGGGAGAAAGCTTTTCGCTATCGGGCTTGTGTGTACCGGTGAGACGGCTGATCCCGCCGGCCAGCACGATGGGTACCACGCCCATGCCCAGGCCGACCAGTATGAACAGCAGGATCGGGAAGTACTGCTCTAACACCCTTTTTTCCTTGCCCCGGCGAAGGGCACTTTCATTACACGTGACGGACCTGCCGTCACAACAGCCTCCAGGCTTACTACTGCGCGAGCGTTCAAGCGCCCGTTCTCATGGTGCCGATGGGGAGACTCGAACTCCCACAGCTTTCGCCACCGCCCCCTCAAGACGGCGTGTCTACCAATTTCACCACATCGGCATGCCTACTAATAACGCCCGCACCCCACAGCATGCGAGCGCCAAATTACTTTGGAATTTCCTTGACTCGCGAGCTATCGCCCGGCTGGCCCTGGGGAGCGGCCGGAGTGGAAGATGCCGGAGCCGGTTCGGTGCTATGCGGCACGTCCACCACGCTGGCGGGCCGGTGCTTTTGCGCGGACAGGTAGGTTAATCCCATGCTCGTCACGAAGAACACAGCGGCCACCGCGGCCGTGGACCGGCTCAGGAAGTTGGCCGAGCCGGAGGCCCCGAACAAACTTCCCGACGATCCGCTGCCGAAAGCGGCTCCCATGTCGGCACCTTTTCCGTGCTGCAGAAGCACCAGGCCGATCACACTAGCCGCCGCGATTACGTGAAACGTCAGAACTATGGTATGCAACATCGTCAACTCGCTATTTAAGCTTTAGGCCTCGCGGCCAAACAAATACTCAAGAATTCTTCCGCTTGCAAAGAGGCTCCTCCCACCAGCGCACCGTCGATGTCTGGCTGGCTGAACAAACTGTGCGCGTTGGAGGTCTTCACGCTACCTCCGTACAGCATTCGCAACTCGCCGGCGGCTTCGCTATCCGCCAGCGCCACCCGCTCTCGCAAGAACCGGTGAACGCTCTGAGCCTGCTCTGGCGTGGCCGTCTTGCCCGTGCCGATGGCCCAAACGGGTTCGTAGGCTAACACGCCTTTGCACAAATCCTTCGCTCCCACGGCTTTGAGCACCGTATCGAGCTGTCCTCCAACCACCACTTCGGTCTGCCCGGATTCCCTCTGCGCCAAGGACTCGCCCACGCATAGAACCGGTACCAGCCCATGGGACAGCGCCGCGGAAAACTTCTCCGCCACCGACTCGCTGCTCTCGCCAAACAACTGGCGCCGCTCCGAGTGGCCCACGAGCACGAACCTGCAACCGAAGTCACGCAGCATGGGGCCGGAAACTTCTCCGGTGAAAGCCCCCTGAGCCTGCGCATTCATGTTCTGCGCACCCCAATGGATATCGCTCGCACCCAGCAATGCCTGGGCTTGGTGCAAATAAGGAAACGGTACGCACACGGCACAATCCGCGGACTTCGCCCCCGTCCAACCTTGCACCAGAGCGCTTAGCAACTTGGCATTGGCCGCCAAGCTCCCGTGCATCTTCCAATTACCTGCTACCAGAGGTTTGCGCATCGCAGGCGTTCAGTGGGTAAAAAAGCGGCGGGATGTTACCGTGCGGCGTTGCCACCGGTCAATGAATGGCATGCAAGTTATGCCGGTTCCGCGCGTGCCGCGCGCACAACGTAGCCACCCGATTTGTCGTCGTGTTCCAAGTCGAGGAGCCCGCGCGAGTGGGCTTCATCGAGCAAGCTGCTGAAACTCTTGAAACCGTAGTAGCTTTCGTTGAAGCCTGGTTTGCGGCGCTTCAAGGCCTGCTTGATCATAGAGCCCCAGATCTTGTCGCCCTCGCCGCGCTCGGCCACCAGGGCGTCGAAGGTGTCCACCACCAAGTCGAGGGCTTGCTGGGTCTTGTCCTCGCCTTCCGCTGGGGCCTGCTTGGGAGCCACCGCTTTCGCCGCGCCCGCGTTGGCGGGAGCAGCCGCTCGCCGCCGCCCGCGCTTGGCGGTTTTGTCTTCTCGCACGAGGTCGTCGTAGAAAATGAATTCATCGCAGTTGGCGATCAACAAGTCCGAGGTGGACTGCTTCACCCCCACGCCGATCACTTCCTTGTTGTTCTCTCGCAACTTGCTCACGAGGGGCGAGAAGTCCGAATCGCCGCTGATGATGACGAAGGTATCCAGATGCGCCTTGGTGTAGCACAGGTCCAGCGCGTCCACCACGAGGCGAATGTCGGCGGAGTTCTTCCCCGACTGGCGCACATGGGGGATTTCGATCAACTCGAAGGCTGCTTCGTGCATGGCGGCCTTGTGGGTCTTGTAACGCTCCCAGTCGCAGTAGGCCTTCTTGACGACGATGTTGCCCTTGACTAGCAACTTCTCGAGGATCTTGCTGATATCAAACTTGTCGTACTTGGCGTCTTGCGCGCCTAGGGCGATGTTCTCGAAATCGCAGAACAACGCCATGTTTCGTGTTTCGCCATTGCCCGAGCGGTTGTCCATTCGCATTACTGCCGCACGACGTGCCCGCCGGGCTTTTTCGCCAGGGCACGTGTGACGATAATTTCCGCCCGCCGGTCGGGGGCGAGGCAGGCATGCAGCGCTTGGCCCGCGAGCTTGCCGCATTGCGTGGCAGGCGCGACCGGATCGCCAGCGCCTTGGCCCGAAACCGCGATGCGGCGGGCATCGAGGCCCTTCAATACCAAATGCTGCTTGACTGCTTGCGCGCGCAGCAGCGAGAGCTTATCGCCGTGTTCGGCCGTCTCGATCCTGTCGGTGTGGCCCGCTATTCGAACGGTCTGATAGTCACCGTTGGCGAGCTTCGCCGCCATCTCGTCCAGAAGTTTCTTGTCCGCCACGTCGAGGGCGGAGCTGTTGTAAGCGAACCACGCTTCCGAGGACATGCTCAGGGGCCGGTCGCCCTTTGGGGCCGCCGGCTTGGCGCTCCCCGCCACGGGTTTTGGCTTGGCAGCCGCGGAACTGGCCACCGGCGCGCGTTGCGGCGGACTGGGCACCGCCACGTGCTCTTTGGGCTTATCCAGGGAACTCGTTTTCGGGGGCGGCGGGGTTTGTATCTCGCGCACAGGTGCCGGCCGGGAAACCTCCTCGGGCGGCGTGGTGTTCAGCACCTGCTGCTCTACGACTGGCGGCGGCGCTGCGGGGGCGGATGCCTTTTCGGTCATCGCCGGTTGATCGGGCGCTGGTTGCGTTTCGGCGGATTGGCTCGCTTGCGCCGCAGGCGAGGTGGGAGTGGGAGCGGGCGCCTTCGCCTTGCGCGAACCCCACGTCCACGGCTTCCACCATACGGATTTACGCGGCGGCTCGGAGGTTTCCTCGGGCTCGGGCATGGACGCCTGGGGCGCGCTGGCCGGCGCGGGCTGGGGCCTAGCCTCGGGCGGCGCGGGTGTGTCGGTTGGCGCTTGTGCCGCTCGCTCTTGTGAGGGCGGATCGTCGAATAGACTCGGCGGAGGCAATACTCCGCCTTGTTCCGCGGATGACCCCGTCAGTGGCGTGGCAACGCCCAAGCAGGCCATTACCACTGCCACGGATATCCAGTTTTGTTGCATCAGGAATCTCTTGATTAGATTGGACCAAGGCAGCCCAGGGCGCCGATTATAGGCGCAGCGGGCACTCGCCTCCAAAATCTAGTGGCTTGACCCCGCAAAGAACTCCTTGACCCCACCCACCACCGAATCGACATCCGTCCGGCTAACATCTAGGTGCGTTACGAGCCGGACCGCTGGCCCGTTGCCGATAAGTATGCCGCGTGCGGCGAGATGCTTTTTCAAGGGCGCCGCCGCTTCCGGGGCAAGCTTCATAAAAACCATATTGGTTTGCGCCGACCACGGATCGACGTTGATCTCATCGATGCCCCCCAAGCCCTGGGCCAGCCGGCGGGCATTATCGTGATCCTCCGCCAGCCGCTCCACGTGCTGGTTCAAGGCATAGATACCCGCCGCGGCGAGCACCCCTGCCTGCCGCATTCCGCCTCCCAGCACCTTGCGCCAGCGGCGCGCCTTCGCGATGAGATCCTTGCGTCCGCACAGCACCGAGCCCACGGGTGCACCCAAGCCTTTCGATAGGCAGATGGAAATCGTGTCGAAATGCTTCGCGAGCTCGCCCACGGGAACCCCGAGCTTTACCGCCGCGTTGAACAAGCGCGCTCCATCCAGATGCAATCCTAACCCCGCCCCGCGAGCGAAGGATTCCGCGCGGCCGAGATATTCCAAGGGCACCACCTTGCCGCCGTGAGTGTTCTCCAGGCACAGCAGCCGCGTGCGTGCAAAGTGCGAATCGTCGGGCTTGACCGCTTGCGCGAGCTTGCCCAGGTCCAAAGTGCCGTCGGGTTCGTTATCCAAGGGTTGTGGCTGGATGCTGCCCAGTACCGCCGCACCTCCCCCTTCGTATTTATACGTGTGGGCTTGCTGGCCCACCAAGTACTCGTCGCCCCGCTCGCAATGGGCCATCACCCCCAACAAATTGCTTTGCGTGCCGCTGCACACGAATAGCGCCGCTTCTTTTCCCAGCAGTTCGCAGGCAAGCGCTTCGAGACGGTTGACGGTCGGGTCTTCACCATAGACATCGTCGCCCACTTCGGCGGCGGCCATGGCGGCGCGCATTCCCGGCGTTGGCTTGGTCACCGTGTCGCTGCGTAGATCGATGGTTCCCACGATGCTCTCCTTCCATGTAATGCGGACAATGTTACCCTAGGGCAAGATAAATCTTGCCCTCATGGAAACCCCAATGGTTGTTCGCATTCGAGTCTTTTTGTTGTTTCTATGGGGCATGTTGGCGCCGGCCATCGCTTCGGATGCTTTCGAGTTGCAAGAAATCGCTGCGGGCGTGTTCGTGCATACCGGCAAGATCGAAGAGCGCGCACCCGGCAACATGGGCGACCAAGCCAACATCGGGTTCATCCTCGGCGCGCGCTGCGTGGCGGTGATCGACACCGGCGGCAGCATCGTCATCGGCCAGCGCTTGCGCGCAGCCATCAAGCAACGCACCTCGCTCCCCGTGTGTTACGTCATCAACACCCATGTGCACCCGGATCACGTCTTCGGTAATGCTGCCTTCAAGGACGACGGAGTAACTTTCGTGGGGCACAC
>JBJXGQ010000093.1:0-15915 GCA_046160525.1 Burkholderiales bacterium | reverse complement strand
AGTGACGGACTTCGCCGTCAGCGCCAAACGGTCGATCATGGCCGGGTCGAGCCCCCGGGCACGCGCACCCTCGACGTCTAGCGCATTCGCGGCAAGTAATCTCTTTGCGTCGCGCTCGATGGCCGCGGCGATGGCAAGCAGCGCCTCGTTCTTTGCCCGCGTTTCCGCCCGCGCCATCGCTCGCGAAGCCTTTCTCGCTTCGCGGCCGACTCGGTGCATGTAGGTTTGAATGTCCATAGCGTAATCCGGATTAGAGCTGCATTTTAGCCCGATGCGACGCAGCCACTCGTGCAGGATATGAATTTCCCCAGGAAGAGTTATCGGTGAGTCAGCGCCCCAGCCCAACCAGCCTCCTCAAAAATGTAATCACTCAAGGCAGTACCCGCCCTAGCGCACGCACCTTTTGCCACAACAGCGCCTTGGGGCAATTCATCGCCATCGCTTGCATGCAGCGCTCCGCCCAGCCCTGGCGGCTCTGGAAGCGGTTGATAGCCTTGGCAAGATCGTTGAGCACGGATTGGCCATACGCCTGTTCGGACTTGACAACGGCCTTTCGCAGCAGGGATAGCGGCAGGCTCATCATGGCCAGGTCGATCAGGTCGCGGTTAAACACGCCGTCGTCGTTCCAGCGATCCGAGTTAGCCAGCAGTTTGCTCGCGGCCATATCCCGGGGCGTCAGCGTGGCGATGCCGCAGACTTCGTCACCGGAGCCTGGTATGGCAAATTCAATGCGACCTTCCAGAACGATCTCCAGCTTGACCGGCTGCCCGGCTACCCGCAGTTGCGTGCGTATTCCGTACTGATCGGCCCGAATCTCGCGGGTTTGTTCCAGCGGCCCGGTGCCTTCGCGGACGATGGCCGCGATGCCTCTCGGGCCGGTCAGCAACAGACGCATGGCGCGGTAGCCACCGACATCGGACACCATGAAGCCGATATCGGCCGACTCGCGGTATTCGCCATAACGTAGCGCGATGACGGTGCCACCGCCGAATAGGCAGCCGTTGGCGCGCAGCAGCGGACCATCGAGCGCACCGAGCACCTGCGCAATCCGCTGGTGATGTGGTCGCTTAAACATGGCCCTGCCCAAACGCTAGGCGCAGAGCGTCCACCAGATGGCGTTCACGCGGCACCATCGCCTGTACGTCCAGATGGCGCCCGTTGCGCTCGTAGATGCTCAGCGCCTCGGCGGGCGTTAGCACATCGATGCCGTGAATCTGCCAGGCGAGTTGCTTGAGTTGCGGGTAATCGGCCAGGCGGATGCGGGTAGGAATCCAGTCTTTGCGATCTTCGTCATTCTTCCCAGCGCTAGACGTAGGTGGCGCGGGAATGCCGAAGTCAAGCCCCAGCGCCGCCATTGCATTGAGGTAGGCGCCCATGGTCACCGAGGGTTCACCTCTCTCAATGCGGTGCAAGGTGACGCGCGACATGCCCGCTGCCTGCGCTGCCGTGGTGGCACTGACGCGAAGTGACTTGCGGTGGGTACGAATCTGCTGGCCAAGAGCCTTGAGCTTCTCGGCGACGGCGTTAGGGACGGCAGGATTTTCTGCTGGCATAATGGCTCTCATTGTAGACATAAATATTTCTTTGCCAATAATAAGAATCACATAATGGATTTCGGTAATCAATTTCCACTTGGCCCGATACGCCTGCCGCTCAATGTGCTAGCGCAGAGTCAATGAAGCCGCGCTCAGGAATCATTCCGGGTGCACTGGAGAATACAAGCGAGCACGCTGCCCATCACGCGCATGGCGCCCCGGCGCGCATGAGTTGGGCGCGTTTGCTCAAACGGGTTTTCGGCATCGAAATCGAACACTGCCCCCAGTATGGTGGACGCTTGAAGATCATCGCCGCTCCATCGGTAGGCTCAGGACAGGCGTTGAAGAGCTCCCCGTGATCGTGAGAATTGAGAAATAAATGAGACTTCGCGGGCGGGGTATTAACCCCGCCCTTGACCAAAGGGGGCTACGTAGAAATCACTTCGCCCCCTTTGGAAACCCCAAAAGTTAGCCCCCGCGCCAAGAGCGCGGGGAATACGAGTTGACGACTCACGGGCCGGTTCCCGCCCCCGGCATTCGTTCAGTAGTTACTCCGAGATAGACCTGACTCGAACAACTGATCCTGAATTCTGGTCGTGGAGCACTTGAAAATCCGGCTTCCGGAAGAGTCCGGGAGCGAGCCCGTTGCCTGTATCAATAACATTATCTACAATGCGATTAACAGTGTGACAAAGGGTGCGATACAGATGAATACTATCTCTGCAAATGATCTGAAAACAAAGGGGGTCAGCGCTATCGAGCAAGCGCTCGAAGATCAACCAGAGGCCGCCGTTACGGTTCGCGGTCAAACGAAGTACGTCGTAATGAGCCGCGAGCAATATGCGCACCTTCGCGAATGCGAACTGGAAGCAGCTTTGGCGGAATCGAAAGCGGATTTGGACGCGGGCCGCTTTGTCAAGGAATCGGTGGAAAAGCATTTGAAGCGCCTCGCCAAACTGGCGGTGTAAATGGCGTGGCAACTCGTATTCACCGAGCAATACAACCGGCGTGCCGCGCGGTTCCTACGCTTGCATCCGGATGTAAGTGGCCAGTATGCCAAGACTCTCAAGTTGCTTCAGGCAAATCCCCATCACCCTTCATTGCGGCTACACGCCTTGCAGGGGAATCTATCGGGATTACACAGCGTATCGATCAATCTGAGCTATCGGATTACGATAGAAATGTTGATCACGGAATCAGAGATCGTACCTGTCAATGTGGGTGACCACAGTGTCGTCTACTGAACTACGCAGCAGGCTGAGTGCCCGGTGTATCGTTTCAGCCAACCCGGATCCAGATCATTGCGCGTTCGCTCGTGGAAACTCGGCGCGGATCTCCACACCGGAACCATCCTCCAGGTTTCTTGCCAGGGCATGCGCACCGTGTAGTGACGACGATACCGCCTCGATGTTTTAGATTTCCTTTGTGTACCTTCGCGTCCTTCGTGGCTAATCGATTTTTGTAGGTTCTTACATCAAGACCAAGGGGAAATGGCTAACTAATGCTGGCCATTTTCTTGCCGCTGCTGCGTTCCGGGAAAGCCAACCACAACACTCCGCCGATACCCGCTGTAAGCGATGCCATCAGGATCGCCATCTTCGATGCGTTGATGACATCGGCCTGGCCCTCGAATGCCAGATTGGTGATGAATATCGACATCGTGAAGCCGATGCCACCAAGCAGGCCGGCACCGGCAACGTGGCGCCAATACACCTCCAAAGGCAGCCGGCACAGACCGGTGACAACCGCAAGGTAACAAAAGAAAACGATACCTGCCGGTTTGCCCAGCCCCAGGCCACCCATAATGCCGAGGCTATTTGCGCTCCCCAGACTTTGCTGCCACTGCGCGTCAAACACGACCCCGGTGTTGGCCAGCGCAAAGACGGGCAAGATCAAGAAGGCAACTGGCTTGTGCAGCCGATGCTCCAGACGGTGCGAAGGTGACTCCTCGTCTTCTGCCTTGCTGGAAAAGGGGATCGCGAAAGCAAGCAACACCCCCGCAATGGTGGCGTGTACGCCCGACTTCACCATCAAGAACCACATCACAACGCCGCCGAGCAAATAGGGCAGCAAGGCCATCACCCGAAAGACCCGGTTGCACACCACCAGCAACAGAAACACGGCCAGTGCCCCCAGCAGATAACTTAAGGAAAACTGCGCCGAATAGAACACTGCAATGACGATGATGGCCCCAAGATCATCCATCACCGCGGTGGCGGTCAAAAACACCTTGAGTGATGCAGGCACCCGGCTGCCCAGCAAGGACAGCGCCCCCAAGGCAAAGGCAATGTCGGTCGCCATCGGGATTCCTGTCCCTGCCTGTGCCGGGGTTCCAGAGTTCAACGCGAAATGAATCCCGGCTGGCACGATGATCCCGCCGAGGGCGGCGAAGATTGGCAGCAGTGCATTTTTCAGGCTGGAAAGTTCGCCCACATATAGTTCGCGTTCGAGTTCAAGGCCGATCAGCAGGAAGAACACGGCCATGAGCCCGTCGTTGACCCAGTGCTCCACACCCATCCCGGCAACATTCAAGTGCAAGAACTGTTGATAGGCGGGTCCGAATGCCGAGTTGGCAAGCAACAGGCTGAACGCCGTACAGACCATGAGCACAATGGCGCTCGACTTCTCCGACTCGAAGAACGCGGTAAAAGTGCGGGTAAGTTCCGAGGTCATGGCCGCTCGCCCTCAAGCTTGCCAGGCGCCGCCGATTTGCCCATAACAGCGATGATGATGGCAGCCATAGTGAGTCCCTCAGGAATGAAGCGTTAGCCGGTGCTCAGCAATGCGATCAGATAGTTTCGGTGCCGACGCCTCGATCATTCCTCCATTTGGCCGCAGGAGCCGGTTTGGCGCCATCTCGCGCAGCGCATTCATCGAGTTCACGCCGCCTGCGAGATTCAGCTGGAACCCGTATCTTTATCGGTGGGCACCAGCCGAACCAACAGCAACATGCTCACGATCAGCAGGACCGCCACGGCGCTCAGCCCGATGTAGAGGCTGCCGGTTTGCACCTTGATCCAGCCGATGAGTGCCGGGCCCATGCTGCCGGCGAGCGCACCGAACGAACTGATCAATGCGATGCCGGCTGCGGTGGCACCGCCCTTGAGGAAGGCGGTGGGGATGGTCCAGAAAAGCCCAAGCACGGCGTAGAGTCCGGTCGAAGACACGACCAGCAAGCACATCGTGGCGGCGAGATTGCCCGCGGCAAGCGGCAGCAACAAAAATGCGCACGCCGCGGCCATCCCGCATCCGCAGACATGCCAGCGGCGCTCCATGCGGCGATCCGAGCTGCGGCCAATCAGGATCATGCCCAGCGTTGCCAGCAGCGCGACCGCCCCGCTCGCCATTCCGACCACGCCCACGGTCTGCTTGCCGCCGTCGCTCAGCAGCGTCGGGCTCCACAGGATGTTGGCGTTGACGCCGAAGAAGTACACGAAATAGATCAGCGCGAGTTGCCAGACACGCGGGTCGCGCAGGGCCGCCTGAAGATCGTCGCTGGTCTTCTTATGCCGGCCGGCGGAATCGGTCGCGAGGTCGGCGGATACCGCGTCCTTCTCGACGGTAGAGAGCCAGCCAGCGCTGGCCGGGCCATCGTTCAGGTAAAAATATGCGACGACCCCCAGGGCGATGGTGGGAAGCCCCTCGATTAGGAACAGCCACTGCCAGCCGTGCCAGCCGTTCACGCCTTCCATGCTGCCCATGATCCAGCCCGCGAGCGGCCCGCCGATGATGCCCGAGGCTGGAATCGCGGTGATGAAGAGCGTGCTCACGCGCCCGCGCAGCCGGTCGGGAAACCACAACGTGAGATAAAACAGGATGCCCGGAAAGAAACCCGCTTCCGCCACGCCGAGCAGAAATCGCAGGATGTACAGATGGTTGGCGCTTTTCGCCAGCATCAGCGCGCAGGTCACGGCGCCCCAGAACAGCATGATGCGCAGCAGGGTCTTGCGCACGCCGGCGCTCGCCGCGACTCCGAACACCGCGTCGTTCAAGTTCAGATCGCGGAGAAACTGCAGCTTGGCGAAGCCGATGTTGAAGCGATCAATCTGGGCGAGCACGTAACACAGAGTGAGGAACGGGACCAATCGCTAGGCGATCTTCCTGTAGACGACGTTTTCGACGAAGGCCGGTTTCGCCGGCGTTGAAATTCCGGAGGTGCTGTTCATCGTTGTTTTCTTGTATCCGGATGCCGGTTGGGAGCCAGTCTACCTGCGAACTTACGGGCCGACACAGCGGAAATTGCGAGTCGGACTAGGGTTTCGGCCGACTGCGCCGCCTGGCCTGCCCGGCGAGGAACTTTCGCGACTGTGCCACGTCGACCAGCGGATACACGTCGAAGTTCGCCGGGATGATCTCCGCCCACTCGTTGAGCAGGCGATGCAGTGTCGCGTTGGAATCCACATCGAACAGCGCGACCGCGCCGCGCCCGCAGCGCGCGTAGGTCCACCTGGCCATGCCGCTCTTCAAATGCGGGTCGATCCAGCGCCAGAAGGACTGACGCAGCCGGGTCATCGCCGACGGCTTCTCCGGCCGCGGGGTACTCACCACCATGAACAACATGATTGTCCTCCCTTATGTGCCGCGTGCGGGCCTCATGGCCGCACGAACAACAATACTTTTCCAAGTGCTCCGTAGTCCGCCGTCACCTCGTCTCCGGGTCGCACGGCAATGACGCCCGTCAGCGTGCCGGTGCTGATAACCTGGCCAGCTCGCAGACCGTCGTGCTGGCGGCGGGCGTTCGCAAGCCAGAGCACCGCTTCAATCGGATTGCCCATGGCGCGTGCCGTCTTCCCTTGCGCGACAATCAAGCCGTTGATCGCAACGGCCACAGACTGGGCGGAAAGATCGCAATTTTGCCAGTCCCGGATTTCCGGACCCAGCACGATACGCCCGGCGTAACCCTGGTCCGCGACCATTCCCATTGCGCCGTGCGGATGATCGTCGAGCAGTCTGCTCTCCGGGATTTCCAGGCTTGGGTAAAGGGCCAGAAGAGCCGAAAGGATTTCGGCGCGCGAGTAGGGTTCCACGCGAGGTGGAAGATCCTGCCCAAGCTGAAAAACGATTTCCGGTTCGACTACCGCCCGCATCAGATCGGAATGTACGACGCTCGCGCCGCTTGTATAGATCAGTACCTGCGGCACCTGCCCGCAAAACGGACGTTCGAGCCCGAGCTTCGCCGGCATGCCAGGATCAGTGCAACCGACCTTCCAGCCGCCGATGGGGCGCTCGAATCCGTCAGCCATCGCCTCGCAGATCGCTTCCGCGTCCTCCGTCACGGCGGGCGCACAGCCAGCCGGCAATCCGGCGAGCCGCACGCGAACTGCCCGCGCGTGCAGAAGAGCATGCGCGGCTTCATCGATTTGCGCAGCAGTCAAGCGGTGCGGAAGGAAGTCAGGTTTCATGGCAGGCATCCATGATATCCGAGGGCGAAGCGCTCTTCCAGGAAGCGCGCGCAGCCGCGGGTAGGAAGGCCGTTCACGGGAACTGGCTCTCACCGGCCGCACACAGGCATTTCGTCTCGGCCGCCGCACATAGGACCGTAGGGCGCAATAAGCGTAGCGCATTGCGCCCTATGCGGCGACTCGATCCGTAGCGGAACCAATCCAGGCCAGAAAGATTTGTCGGATTTACCGCAGAGGCCCAGCCCCTCGTTAATTCGCAGGGCACATGTGGCGGGATTTCATCCCGCCCTACGCGGGCTATTTGGCTCTGCAATCATCATTGCTCACCCACTTATGCGTCAGCTGAGCTTAAGGCCTTTCATTGCACCGTCGTCATAACATCGCTCGCCCACTGCGCCTGATGCAAGGGACCGTGACTCGAATCCATCCAACGAAGAGGCAGGTAAAAAGATTAGAATTGTCCGAACTCTGGTACCGTCCCAATGGCAGACACTCATATATTTCGCGATGCAAAACTTATACGCCCGAACAGGCTGGTAAAGCCTGAGCCGTTCGCGGTTTTGCGCGGAAGCGTCATGTCACAACCGGGGTATCCAATCGAGAATGCGTTCATTAAGCTCTTACCGCCCAATCTTCGGGCTATCGAAGCTGCTTGCGCCTGGATCGGCAGGGATATGGGACTTCCGCTACCGGAGGCGGTCTTTGTGAGAGTTAATCGTGCGGTAATCCGGAAGGGTGTCGATTGGCCGTTTCCGTCTCCGGAGGAGACTTGCTTTGGTACGCTGGAAGTACGGCTCGCACAATCGGTCATCAAGATAGACAGCGCCGCCTTGAGGTCTCTGTTTGCAGGGTGGCCACACCTCCTGACTGCTGCCGTTTTCGACCATCTGATTGCTAACGATGATAGGTCTGCGGCGAATCTGCTGTTGGATGGACAAAATTCCCTGTGGTTGATCGATCACAGTCGTTCGCTCGGCGGCGCTGGGCGGAGTCTGTTCTCCGATCCATTTGTTCTTATCCGAAATATTTTTCTTGAAATGCTGAAGGCCAAGCCATTAGCAGAGAGACTGAAAATGCAACAACCTCTGTTATCCGCATGCGCGGCGGCGTCTGTTGCTGTGGAGAAAGTGCCGTTCGAGGGTCTTCGAATTGAAGAGCGACTGGCTTCCCAGATTCAGCGCTTTTTGCGTGCCAGATCGCGAGCGTTGGTAGCAATACTTCAACAGGAGCTCGGCATACCAGATCTATTTCAAAGCTCCAGCCAGACGGGCGTCGTCGATGGATCGCAAGGATATCGGTTGCAATGAGTGAATTGATCACAGCGCGAGCGAGGCCAATACTTTTGCCAGTGGGCGAATTTGGAGAAATCCTGGCTGTAGCGGTTGTTGGATTTTCTGAGGACGGAATTCCCTTCGCTCGGGTAGCTAGCAATCGTCTGCTTAAGTGCTTACCGCCCGAAGTGGGTCATGCGTGCCATTCGTTCGGAGCTATCGTCGTGTCGGACTTCATGGCGAGGTACAAAACCATTGCCGATGGTGAAGCATGGGTGCCGCCTCTTGGAGGTCTCCAGTCTGGCGAATGGCTGCAATTTGATGGCTTCGATGTCGATTCCATCGCAGATCGGGCAATTCGCATGTGTTCGCTTTTCACAGCGCGGAATGAAGACCAACCGGGAGAAGTCGTTGCGCCGCGCACAAGTGACGAGGCGAGGTTCTTAGAGCAAGTGAAGACTGAGGTATCTCGGAGACGGCCTGGGTTAAAGGGCTCATTTCGCCGACACTTCAGCCTCACCGGCAAGGATATAGGTGGGGAAATCGATTTCGTTGGGAGTCGCTATGCCACCTGCTATGCCGCGATCAACCCACGAAGTAAGCCGCTTCTCAGGATTCAGACTGCATCGGCGGCCTTGTGGCGTTTGGCGCGCGCACGCGACGCGTTTGGATTTGCCGCGCCTGAGTCGGTCGAACTCACGGCTTGGGTTCCTCCACTTGGCCAGCCTATATTCACTGATAGGGAATATGCCATTGTCGACGAAGCGGTCGCAGAGTTGCGTGAACAAGCGAAACGGGAGCGGATAGGCGTGTTTACAGCGACCGAATATACGATTGCCTGTGAGCGCTTGATGAGCGTGGAAACCTCGGAGGAATCGAGAATTTCTTAGGAAATCTCAGGGTCAGAGTCGATTTATTCCGAATTAGTAATTGAAGGTTGACGTTGCCCAAGTCTGGTCTACTTCAAGTCAACCTCGCGCCCGCACCGTAGCGCACAAAAGGCTGTTTCCTCTAGGAATGTCTAAGGGGTCAGGCCGGTATAAAGGTATAAGAACGTCCACCCTTAACGCCTGCATCGCTCAGGCGTTATTGTTTTAACCTACAAACGGCGATTAACCACGAAGGAAATACGAAGAAACATGGCACGACCGAGACTCACCAATCTGGTGGGAGCGGTACTGCATTGATGTTTTTGATTTCCTTCGTGTACCGTCGTGTCCTTCGTGTGCAATAGCTTTTTCTAGGTTTAAGCAGCCGGGTTTCCATCGGGGCGATGACCCCGATGGGACGCTTCCTTCCCCTTCGGTGGCGCCATGAGGCCGCCATGCAGACGCCTAAGCTGAAGCACGCGTCCGCATCAGCCGCAAACCCAGATCCAGCATGGCGTTCCAGGGATCGCGTTTTTCTACTCCCTTGAGCATGCGGTCCACCTTGGCGGCATGCAGCAGACATTTGTCGAGTTCGCGGGGTTGCAAGCGGCGCAGGGCGCTGGGGAGAAGGCGGGCGCGCGCCCCCCAGACCCTGGAATCGCGCATGGCTTGCGCCACGGGCTGGCCCTCACTTGCCAATTGGCCCACGCGCTTCAACACCCGGATCTCCTCGACGATGGCCCATAGGACCAGGACGCCGGAGGTTCCCTCGTTGCGCAAACCGTCCATCACCCTGACGAAGCGCTCGCGATCAGCGGCGAGAATCGCTTCCCCCAATTGGAATACGTCGAAGCGGGCGACGTCGATGACCGCTTGCTTCACCACTTCCAAGTCAAGTTGGCCGGGGGGAAACAGCAATCCGAGTTTGAGCACCTCTTGATGTGCGGCCAGCAGGTTGCCTTGTACCCGGCCGGCGATGAAGTTCAGGGTTTGGTCGTCCGCCTCTTGCCCCTGGCGCTTCAGGCGCTGGCGCAACCAGGCACCCAGCCGGTCCAGCGTGATAGGGTCTGCGCTGACCACGACACCCTGGCTTTCCAGCGCGCTGAACCATGCGCTGGCCTGGGTCTGGCGGTCGAGTTTGGGCAGGGTGATCAAGGTCAGCACATCGGGCGGCAAGTGTTCGGCATAGCGCTGCAACATCTTGGAGCCTTCGGCTCCGGGCTTGCCGGAAGGAATGCGCAAATCGATCATACGCTGCGCGGAGAATAAAGACAGGCTCTGCCCGGCTTCCAGTAGCCTTGCCCATTCAAACCCCGTCTCCGCGATGAAGGTTTCGCGCTCGGCGTAACCGGCTGCGCGCGCGTGAGTACGTATGAGATCGGCCGCTTCCAGCGCCAGCAGCATCTCGTCGCCGGTGATGACGTACAAACTTTTCAGCCCGCGCGCGAGGGCGGCCTCCAGTTGCCCGGTATCCGTTCTCATGCGTTCATTTTGCCGAGCAAGGCCAAGATCTTTTCCGGATCCTCCGCCTTCAACATGCGCTGGGCGAGATGGGTCACCTCTTCCAGATCGGTCTTGAGCACTTGCTGCTTCACTTCCAGCAGATGCGCGGGATGCATGGAGAACTGGCGCAACCCAAAACCCAGCAACATGCGAGTGAGCCTCACGTCGCCCGCCATCTCGCCGCACACGGCCACGGGCTTGTTCATTTTGTTGGCGGTGCGAATGATGTTCGCTACCAAACTCACGATGGCGGGATGCAGCGGATCGTAGAGATAGGCCACCTGGTCATCGGTGCGGTCGATGGCCAGGGTGTATTGGATGAGATCGTTGGTGCCGATGGACAGAAAGTCGAGTTTGCGCGCGAATTGCGGTAGCGCAAGCGCGGTAGCCGGCACTTCCACCATACCCCCGATAGGAACCTCTTTATCGTAGGGAATACCTTGCGTATCCAGACTCTGCTTGGCCTCCTCGATGAGATGCAAGGTCTGGTTCAGCTCGTAGACGGTGGAGAGCATGGGAATCAGAATCTTGATCTCGCCGTAATGGGAGGCTCGCAAGATGGCGCGCAGTTGCGTGTGGAACATCTGCGGCTCAGCCAGGCAAAAGCGGATCGCGCGCAGCCCCAAGGCCGGGTTGGGGGCGACTCGTTCGGCGTTCTTCAGCGTCTTGTCGGCGCCCAAGTCCAGCGTGCGAATGGTCACGGGGCGGCCTTCCATTTCAGAGGCCACTTTGCGGTAGGCCTCGAACTGCTCATCCTCGCCGGGCAACTTATCTCGGTTGAGAAACAGGAATTCGCTGCGGAACAACCCGATGCCGGCGGCGTGATTTTCCTTCGCGTGGAATACGTCGTCCGGCAGCTCGATGTTGGCGTGCAGTTCGATGCGGGTGCCATCGTAGGTGGCCGAACGCGTGGTCTTCAGGCGCCCCAGTTTCTGCCGCTCAAGCTCCCATTCCTCGCGGCGCAACTCGTATTCCTGCAACACGTTGGCGTCGGGATCGGCGATGACCACGCCGTTGGTGCCATCCACGATGAGAAGTTCATTCTCGCGGATCAACTGGCGTGCGTGATGCAGCGCCACGATGGAAGGAATGTTCAGGCTGTGGGCGAGGATGGCGGTGTGCGAGGTGAGCCCCCCCACGTCGGTGATGAAGCTCAAGTAGCGGTGCTTCTTGAATACGATGACGTCGGCGGGGCTTAGATCGTGGGCAACCAAAATACTGGCATCGTCGTGGCGGGCCTGGGGAATGTTTTGCGTCTGCCCCGTTAGTACTTTCAACACGCGCTCCACCACCTGCACCACGTCCGTTTGGCGCTCGCGCAAGTAGGCATCCTCGATGCGCGCGAACTGGTCGATCAGTTCCTCGGCTTGCTGCGCCAGCGCCCATTCAGCATTGCAGCGCTGGGTTGCGATCAACTGCTTCGGAGTTTCCGAGATCGTCGCATCGCTCAGGATCATCTGGTGCAAATTGAGGAATCCCTCGAACTCCGGCGGCGAATTGGCCGGAATGTGGATGGAAAGGGAAGCCAGCTCCTCCCTTGCCGTTTGAATCGCACCATCGAAGCGCGCCTGTTCCTGGGCGACATCCTCCTCGGCGATGGTGTAGTGCGCGACTTCCAATTCGGCATGGGAAAGCAAATGCGCCCGCCCGATGGCAATGCCCGAGGAGACGCCGATGCCGTGGAGGGTGAAACTCATTTTCTGGGGGCTGGGGACTGGGGGCTGGGGACTGGGGGCTGGGGACTGGGGACTGGGGAAAACGGAGCACTCAGGTTGAGTGTGAGCAATTGCTTGTCTTGTCTAGCCCCAAGCCCCCAACCCCAAGCCCCCGCACTACTACTCAGCTTCATCGAACTTCCCGCGTATCAGATTCTCCAGCGCTTCCATGGCTGCTGCCTCATCGGCACCTGTGGTTTCAAGGGTGACGGTGGAGCCCTTGGCGGCGGCTAGCATCATGACTCCCATGATGCTTTTCGCGTTCACCTTTCTGCCGGCCTTGGAGATCCAGACTTCGCACTGGAACTGGCCCGCGAGCTGGGTGAGTTTGGCGGAGGCACGCGCGTGGAGCCCGAGTTTGTTGACGATCTCGATGTCACGCTGCTGCATTGTTGTTCGCCAAGTGTTGGATGCCATCCACCCCGCCGGCCATGGTTTTTTGTACGAGCGCAGGCAGAGGTTCGCGGCGGTATGTGAGGGCGCGTATGAGCATGGAAAGATTGACGCCCGATACCCCTTCGATGCTGCCGGCCTTGAGCATATTGCACACGATATTGCAGGGTGTGGCGCCCAGGAGATCGCTCAACACCAGCACGCCATCGCCTTGGTCGAGGTCGCTCAGTAGGGTATTGGCGCGCCCGAGGAGCGCTTGCGGATCTTGGTCCGGGTGAATCTCGAGTTGGTCCAATTGCGCTGGCCGCACACCGAAAACATGCGTCGCACAATCGATCAGGCTCTTACCGAGCGCGCCGTGGGCAACAATGAGAATTCCGACCATTTAGCGGGCCGCCGTGGCTTTTTCGACGGCATCGATGATCATGGCGGCCACGCTAAATCCCGTCTGGTCATGAATCTCGCGCATGCAAGTGGGGCTGGTGACGTTGATTTCCGTCAGGTAGTCCCCGATCACATCGAGCCCCACCAACAATAACCCGTCCTCGCGGACGGCACGCCCGACGGTTTGCGCGATCTCGCGGTCCCTGGCCGACAGTGGCTGAGCCACGCCGCGCCCGCCGGCTGCAAGATTACCGCGGCTCTCGCCCGCCCTAGGGATTCGGGCCAGGGCGTAGGGGGCCGGTTCGCCACCGACCACCAGCACGCGCTTGTCGCCTTGGACGATTTCGGGGATGTAACGCTGGGCCATCACTGTACGGGCGCCGAACTGCGTGAGCGTTTCGATGATGACACTGTTGTTGGGATCGTGGCGCCCCATGCGAAACACCGAGGCTCCGCCCATGCCATCCAGCGGCTTGAGCACGATGTCAACATGCTCCTTAAGGAAGGCGCGTATCTCGTCCTCGCGGCGGGTAATGAGAGTAGGCGCAATGAATTGCGGAAAGCGGGTGATGGAGAACTTCTCGTTGTAGTCGCGCAGAGCCCGGGGCTTGTTGAACACGCGCGCCCCATGGATTTCCGCCAGTTCCAGCAAATAAGTGCTGTAGACGTATTCCATGTCGAAGGGCGGGTCCTTGCGCATGAGCACCGCGCCGAAATGATTCAATTCCACTTCGATGACCGGCTGGGCGCGGTACCAACCGGTCTTCTCGCCCGTTAGCGTAATGGGCGTGGCCCTCGCCACCACGCGGCCGCCCCGGCAAAACACGTCCTCTTGCATGGCGGCGAACAGTTGGTACTTTCGCGCCGCCGCCTCTTCCATCATGGCAAAGGAGGAGTCCTTGTAGGTTTTGACGCCCTCCAGCGGATCCAGGACGAAGAGTAATTTCATCAAGCGGCCACGCGGCGCGGGATGCGCATGGTGCCGTCTTCGTAGCGTTGCGCCAATTCCTCGATTTCAATGGAGGCCGCGAGCAAGGCCAGGCGGGCGATGACGCCGTACACGTAGAAACGGTTCTCCGTGCTATCGGGATTTGCCGATGGATCGGGCATCACACAGGCGCGCTCGAAGGGCAGCGGGACAAACTGCATCCCTGGCGCGTTCAAGTTCTCGTCGATGCCGCGGCCTGTATGGACACGGTAGAAACCGCCCACGACGAATTGGTCGATCATGTATATCACCGGCTCGGCCACGGCCTCGTTCACGCTCTCGAAGGTGTACACACCCTCTTGCACCATGACATCGGAGACGGCCAGGCCTTCCTTCACCACGGCCATCTTGTTGCGCTCCTTGCGGTTGAGGTCCTTGACCTCCGAGGGATCTTTCACCGACATGATGCCCATGCCGTAGGTGCCCGCATCCGCCTTGACGATGACGAAAGGTTCGCGGTCGATGCCATGCTCCTTGTACTTGGCGCGAATGCGCTCCAGGATGCTGCCGACGTGGCCCGTGAGGCACTCCTCACCCGTGCGCTCGTGGAAGTTGATTTCGCCGCAGGTGGCGAAGTAGGGATCGACTGTCCAAGGATCTGTACCGATCAACTGCGCGAACTCCTTCGCCACCCGGCTGTAGACACCGAAGTGATGGGACTTGCGCCGTGTCGACCAGCCGGAGTAGACGGGCGGGATCACCTGCTGCTCCAAATTTTCCAGTATCTCGGGCACACCGCCGGACAAATCGTTGTTGAGCAGCACCACGCAAGGATCGAAATCCGCCAGGCCCAACCGGTTTCCCCGGCGTTCCAGCGGCTCCAGTATCAACTGGGCGCCGCCGGGCAAGTCGATGGCGGTGGGCTGCTTGATGTCTGGAATGAGCGTCCCCACCCGCACCTTCATCCCAGCCATGCGCAGCATGGTCTGGATCTGCACCACGTTCTGAAGGTAGAAGGTGTTGCGCGTGTGGTTCTCGGGGATAAGGAGCACGCCCTTGGCGTCGGGGCAGATTTTTTGCACCGAGGTCATGAGCGCCTGCACGCACAGCGGCAAGAATTCGGGCTTCAGATTGTTGAAGCCGCCGGGGAAGAGATTGGTATCCACGGGTGCGAGCTTGAATCCGCTATTGCGCAAATCCACCGAGGCGTAGAAGGGCGCGGCATGATCTTGCCACTGGGTACGGAACCAATGCTCGATGGCCTCATGGTTGCGCACAATCCGGGACTCGAGCGCGATCAGCGGCCCGGTCATGCCCGATTGGATGTGAACAGCAGTCATTGGCTAGGGTCTTAGTCTAGGGAGGCGCGATTTTAGTCGCTTTCGCTCACCGCAACCCTTCGCGTCAATAAACACTTGTTCCCGGCCAAGTACTTTGACTAGACTTGCGCGCTTTCCTCACGCTTCCAAGGTTCCTCCCATGCTGTCAGATATCGAGATCGCACAACAAGCCCAACCGCAACGCATCGCCCAACTCGCCCAGAAACGCCTGGGGATTCCGGCCGAGGCGCTGGAGCCCTACGGGCATTACAAGGCGAAGATCTCCCTCAAATACCTGGATGGCTTGCCGGCGCGCCCCGGCAGCAAGTTGATTCTGGTCACGGCCATCAACCCCACTCCGGCGGGCGAAGGCAAGACCACCACCACCGTGGGCTTGGGCGATGCATTGAATCGCATAGGAAAGAACGCCATCGTGTGTTTGCGGGAGCCCAGCCTAGGTCCCGTATTTGGGCTAAAGGGCGGGGCGGCGGGGGGCGGTTACGCCCAGGTGATCCCCATGGAGGACATCAACCTGCACTTCACCGGCGATTTCAGCGCCATCGCCTTGGCCAACAACTTATTGGCCGCCATGCTCG
>JBJXGQ010000092.1:0-8826 GCA_046160525.1 Burkholderiales bacterium | reverse complement strand
AGGAAACCCCCTCATGAACCTGTCTTCCATTCGTTCCTCCCCGAATATGCGGCGTGCGCAAGGCGGCGTGATGCTCCTGGAAGCCATGATTAGCATCTTGCTTTTCGCGATAGGAATCCTAGCCGTGGTTGGGCTGCAATCTTTCTCCATTCGCGCTAGTTCGGACGCCGTCTATCGCAGCCAAGCGAGCTTCCTTGCAAGTCAAATCATCGGCGAAATGTGGACGGATAACAAGGCAACCCTCGCGGCGAACTACGCCACCGGCGGCCCCAAGTACACCGTGTGGAAGAACATGGTGAATGCAAGACTACCCGGCTCCGACACCAACATCCCAACCATCACGGTTGCCGCGAATAACGTCGTGACAGTCAACGTGAGATGGGACGTTCCTGGCGCCGAAGCCCCGCACAGCTTTGTAATGTTGGCCCAAATCAACTAACGGGAGCGCAATGATGACCCGGCAATCACGCACATTTCTACAGCAGGGATTTGGCCTGGTGGAGATCATGGTGGGCCTTCTAATCGGCCTCATCGGCATGCTGGTGGTCATGCAGGTGTATAGCGCCTCGGAAGGCCAAAAGCGATCCACTACCTCCGGCTCCGATGCTCTCAGTTCTGGCCTCATCGCGCTGTACACCCCTCTGCGAGAGGCGCGGCATGCGGGCTATGGAATTTCCAAATTGAATGTTCTGGGCTGCACGGTCAGAGCTTACAACGCGAACAGGGCTCCGGCGAATTTTACTTTTCCCGCCCTCGCACCGGTCATCATCAACCCTGCGAACATACCTGCTGGCGATGCAAACAGCGATGTCGTGATGGTGACCTATGGAAACTCAGACGGAATTATCGATGGCGAGCCGTTCACGCTAAAACCGGCGGCCTTCGACGAATTTCGGGTCAACAACCGTTCAGGTTTTAGCATCGGGAATCTAGTTCTCGCGGTGGAGCCTGGACTGGACTGCACCATCGCGGAGGTGACGGATCTGCCCGACAGCGGCCTGTGCGGGAGCTCGGCGGGCGCTGCGAATGAAGTAGCACACAACGCAGGCATCTATACCAGTCCGGCCAGCGGATGCGCGGTAGTTCCCGCTAATTTCAATAGGCCAGGTGGGCTCGGCGTAATTTATACCAATGGGACTTTGTATGACCTGGGTCCCTCTCCCTCCTCTGTTGTGTATGCCGTGCGTAACCAAACGCTCACGGTATGCGACTTCCTAGCGCAAGACTGCACCGATCCAGGCAAAACCGCCGACAGTACAGTATGGCTGCCGGCTGCGAGCAATATTATCTCCTTGCAAGCCCAATACGGGCGCGATACCAGCCCCGTGATGGATGGGCAAGTCGATGTTTACAACAAGACTACGCCAGCGGCGGGGGGGTTCGGTCCGCTGTCGGTGAACTGCCAATGGGCGCGAATCTCCGCCGTGAAACTGGCAGTGTTGGCCCGCAACACTCACTACGACAAGACTGTCGTTACCACGGCGATGCCGGCGTGGAGCGGAGGCGCCTTCGATACTACCGGCGTCGCGGATTGGGATCATTACCGCTATCAAGTGTACGAATCGGTATTGCCACTGCGCAACATGGTGTGGATGGGTACTCAACCAGGATGCTGATCATGAATAGCTCGCATATCCGTTCTACCATTCGAGTGCCACCGGCGCAACGCGGCGTGGTACTACTTCTTACGCTCATTGCATTGGTAGTGATGACTCTCGCCAGTATTGCTTTGGTTCGCTCCGTCGGCACCTCAAACATGATCGCCGGCAACCTAGCTTTTCAACAAAGTACTACCCAATCGGGCGATGCCGGCATTGAAACCGCGGTCGCCTGGATCGATGCGAACGCTGCCAGTGTGACACTGCATAACAATGCCACACCTCAGGGATATGTCGCCAGCCGTCAAGACCCCAATCCCGGCGAATCCTGGGAAGAGTTCTGGGACAACACGCTGGAGCCAAACGGCGTAACGAAAACGCTTGCGGCCAACGCTGCCGGAAACACCGTTTCCTACGTAATTCACCGGCTTTGCGCAGTAGCTGGTAATCCAACCAGTCTCGCGACGGGATGCGTATCGGGTACTCAAAAAAGCTGCGTCAGCCATGACTCTTCACTGCCCCCGCCCCCTTGCCCAAAGGCAGTGCTTTACCGTGTCACTTCCCGAATCGATGGTCCCCGAAATACCGTGAGTTACGTGCAAGCCTTGATAGCGAAATAGTTACACTTCTCATTAGGAGAAAACCATGACCGCCCCTTTCAAAGTAATCCCCTTGAAGAAAGTCTTCCTAGCAATAGCGCTATGCGCCGGGCTCGGTCAAAGTTACGGCGCCATTACGGATATTGCCACCGCGCCCATTGCTTCGACCGGAACATCCATAGTGAAGCCCAATCTCCTTTTCATTTTGGACGATTCAGGTAGTATGAATTGGACCTATATGCCCGATGGCGTGAGTAGCTGGACCAGCAGAGTAGGCTACAAGAACGCGCAGTGCAACGGGGTGTACTACGATCCCAACGTTACTTACCAATTGCCGAAGCGATACGACGGCACCAACTACCCCAATGCTACCTTTACCGGCGCGTGGAGCAACGGGTTCAACACAACCGCCGGGACGGTCAACTTGCAAACATCCTTCCAAGCGCACGGTAGCGACTCTGCCCAGGCCGCCTATTACTATAATTTCAACGGGCCCGGCACGACGCCATCGAGTACTCAGTGCCAACAAAATTCCTCGAACGGCTACCCTCATTCAACCGCCAACTTCGCCAAGGTCAGAGTCACTTTGGGTACCGCCGCCCAGCAACAAAATTTCGCCAACTGGTATAGCTATTACCGAACCCGCATGTTGATGATGAAGTCAGCGTCGGGACTGGCCTTCAGTTCCATGGATGACCGCTATCGGATTGGCTTCATGACCATTAATACAGCGGAAGTAACGACAGGCACGGAGTTCCTCAATATCGCGCCTTATAACAGCGTCCAGAAACAAAGCTGGTACAACACGCTCTATTCCATCGTACCGGGCGACTCCACGCCACTTCGTACGGCCCTCGACAAGGCCGGGAAAATCTATCGCAATACAGTGCCCGGCGCCGTGGATCCGGTGGAATACTCCGGCCAGCAGAACTTCACCATTCTGTCGACCGATGGATACTGGAATGACAGCTACTCGGGGGTGGGAGACCAAGACGGTAATGCCACTACGATGCCCAGACCGATGTTTGACGGGGGTGCGGACACTACCGCCAACAATACGCTCGCCGATGTCGCCGCCTATTACTACAACACCGATTTACGCACTTCTCCTTCAACCGGGGTATTAGGAACCCCTGTCCACGAAAACAACGTACCTCCGGGCGTGAAAGACACCGCTTCCCACCAGCACATGACAACCTTTACGGTTGGATTGGGGGCTCCTGGTCTGATGGCTTACGCGTCCAACTACGAGACCGCATCCGGCGGCGATTTCTTCAATATCAAAAGCGGAACCCTCAATAACAACTCGACCCCCCCGAGTCCTTGCCCCTGGAGTGCGAAGAGCAAGCCGTGCAATTGGCCGGCGCCTTCAGATAACGATCCAAGCACTATCGATGACCTTTGGCACGCAGCGGTTAATGGCCGCGGCAAGTACTTTGCCGCCACCAATCCAACCACGTTGAGTTCTGGCCTGGCTGACGCGTTGTCCTCCCTTGTCAGCGAGACGGGTTCGGCGGCAGCGGCTTCGACCAGTAGTCCTAACGTGACCTCAGGCGACAATTTCGTGTTTAGCTCGACCTATACGACCTTGGAGTGGACGGGTCAATTAATACGGCAACAAATAAATCCCGTCACGGGTAACGTGCCGTTGTACAAGAGCAGCGACGCCGGGACTTACGATTGGAGAGCGACGGACATGCTGAACGCGCAAGTGGGCCCGGCCAGCGATACCCGTACCTTGTATTTCTACGATCCTTCTAAACCTGACAACCTCAATCTGTTTCAGTTTGCCTTGATGTCCTCCACCCAGCAGGCCTACTTCGGCCCGGCAGTGGCATCCACTCTCAGCCAATATCCCGCATTGCTGCCAGCGCAACAAGCACTGGCAGGGGGAACGAACCTGGTGAATTATTTGCGCGGGTGGAAAGGCCACGAAGGCACGCTGTACCGCGAACGAATTCACGCCTTGGGTGATATCGTCTCCTCGGAAGCTGCATACGTAAAGAAGCCACTGTTCGACTACGTAGACGCGGGCTATTCCTCTTACAAGAGCGCTAACGCCACTCGAAAGGCGATGGTTTATGTTGCCGCCAACGATGGCATGCTGCATGCCTTTGACGCCGCTACAGGCAGTGAGTTATGGGCCTTTTTCCCGTCGCTGGTAATGCCTGAACTGTACAAACTGGCCGACAAGCTATACAAGAACAACCACAAGTTTTATATCGATGGTACGCCAGAAGTGAGAGACGTTTTCGCGGGCGGCTCTTGGAAGACCATTCTTGTGGGCGGCCTTGCTGCGGGCGGGCGGGGATACTATGCTTTGGATGTCACCAACCCCGATTCGCCCAAGGCGCTCTGGGAATTTACCGACGCGAACCTCGGATACGCCTTTAGCAAACCCATCATCACCAAGACGCCGAGCGGTACCTGGGTAGTATTGGTGAGCTCCGGATACAACAACATTTCTCCCGGCGACGGCAAAGGTTATTTGTACGTGCTCGATGCCTACACAGGGGCGATAATCAGTACCATCGCTACGGGATCAGGTAGTACAGCCTCACCCAGTGGATTAGCCAAAATCACCGGCTGGGCAAACAATCCCATGACAGATAATACGTCGTTGCGTGCCTATGGTGGAGATCTGAATGGGGATCTATGGCGATTCGATTTGACAACCAACACCGCCCACAAGCTGGCCTCGCTCAAGAATGCCGGCGGCGGTGCTCAGCCCATTACAGCGCGGCCCCAACTGGGAGACATCAGCGGCTTGCCCGTAGTCTTAATAGGAACTGGAAAGCTTCTTGGCGCAACGGACCTTGCGGATGTTTCTAAGCAGTCCTTCTATGCAATCAAGGACCCCTTGGATGGCACTTACTATCCGAATCCCCGGCTCTCCGGGCTTTTCGTAGAGCAATTTGCCACGGATACCACGGACGGGGGAGGGGCTGCGGTGCGAACTATCACCAACAACGCGGTGAATTTGGCGACCCAAGCAGGTTGGTTCATCGATTTGCCTAGCACCGGCGAACGCGCGAATACGGATCCGACTCTTTTCCTCGGCACCATCGTATTCTCCACCAACACTCCCGACTCGTCTGCATGCTCTCCGGATGGATATAGTTGGCTCTACTTTCTTGACTTCCTGACAGGTTCCTACGTCAATACCTCATCGGGCGGGATTGGCGCTCGCAGAATCGCCAATGAGTTGGGGACTCGGCCGGCCCTCGTGCAGCTTGGAGGCGGCGCGAAGAGTCTTACCCGGGCAGGCACCCAAACTTATGCCCACGATGTTCCGATTTCCAGTGGTTCCACACCGGCCCGCCGAATCAACTGGCGCGAATTGATTACACGCTAAACGGCGGCTCGTTGAAAATAGGCGGCGCGAGCCGCCTATTTCTTTATCTGGTGATGCGCGCAAGCTCGCTTGGCAAGGGGAATACCACCGTTTCCGCCACGGTTGTTACTTCCTCCACACCGCAGGCTCCAAGTACTCGTAGCCGGGCGACAACTTGCTGCACAAGCAATTCCGGCGCTGAGGCGCCCGCGGTCACGCCTACGCGTTGCTTTCCAGTTAACCAGGACGGATCCAGATCGCCGGGCCCGTCCACCAAATAGGCGGGCACGCCCAACTTCTCCGGAACTTCCTTCAGGCGGTTGGAATTGGAGCTGTTGCTCGATCCCACGACGATAATCACATCGCACCTTGCCACCAAGGCCTTCACGGCGTCCTGGCGGTTCTGGGTCGCGTAGCAGATGTCGTCTTTTTTCGGCCCGACGATGCCAGGAAAGCGCAGCTTAAGGGCCTCGATGATTTGGTGCGCATCGTCCACGGACAAGGTGGTCTGGGTCACGTAGGCGAGCGCCTCGGCGTCGTTCACCTGCACGGTGTTGGCACCCTCGATATCCTCCACGAGGTAGATCCCTTCTTTCACCTGCCCCATGGTGCCTTCCACTTCAGGGTGGCCGCGGTGGCCGATCATGATGACTTCGCGGCCCAGGCGGCGCATGCGCACCACTTCCACATGAACCTTCGTCACGAGCGGGCAGGTTGCGTCGAAAACGCGCAAGCCGCGTTGCTTAGCCTCTTCGCGCACGGCTTGCGACACACCGTGAGCGCTAAACACCACGGTGCTTCCTGGGGCGATTTCATCGAGACTTTCCACGAAAATCGCGCCCTTATCGCGCAAGTCCTGCACAACGTGGCGGTTATGCACCACTTCGTGGCGCACGTAGACGGGCTTGCCATGAATTTCCAGAGCACGCTCGACGATTTCTATGGCGCGGTCCACTCCAGCGCAAAAACCACGCGGATTTGCTAATAGGATTTGCATCGGCCTTCCGTCTTCATCGTCCCTTAGAAGCTAGATTTTTCCTCAGGGGATTTTTTGCGCACGGCATCCCAGATGAGCAGGACCGCACCGCAGGAAATGGCGGAATCGGCCACGTTGAACGCGGGCCAATAATATTCGCCTACGTGAAAGTAGAGAAAATCCACCACCGCTCCAATCAGCACCCGGTCGATCAAGTTGCCTATGGCGCCACCCAGAATCAGACTCAAGGCCAGCGCAAAGCGGGCCTCCTCGCGGTGTTTGCGCAGCAGCAGCACGATCACGCAGGATGCAATGAGTGCCACCGCGATAAAAAATCCCCGCTGCCAGCCCGATTGGTCGCTCAGAAAACTAAAGGCGGCGCCCTTGTTGTAAGCCAGCACCAACTGAAAGAAGGACGTCACTTCGTACACCGGCATCCCGGCCAGCGCCTTCTGGATAATCAACTTCGTGAGTTGGTCCAGCACCACCACCGCCGCGCTGATAACGAACCAAACCATGAGATCCGGTTTCCTTGTATCAAGCATAGGTTCGCACTTCTCCGCTACCGTAAAGATTGGATACGCAGCGCCCGCAGATCTCCGAATGATCCGCATGCGCCCCCACATCGGCACGGTAATGCCAGCAACGCACGCACTTGGCATGCGTGCTGGGTGTGGCGTCGATACGAAGCTCGGGGCTTTTCTCAACCGTGGCGGCCGAAGTCAATAGCACCAACCTCAAGTCGTCCCCGCAGGAATGAAGCACCGCATAGGACTCTGGACCCACACCCAATACCACCTCCGCCGCCAGGGATGAGCCAATATCGCCCTTAACCCGTAGGCGCTCCAGTTCTTTTTGCACCTCGGCGCGGACTTCACGCAGGCGAGCCCAGCGTTCCTTTAGCTTCTCGCCGCCAGGCACTGCAGGGAGTGTGTAGTACGTCTGTACGAATATGCTTTCTTCCCCGCCGGTAAAGTAGCCCCAAGCTTCATGGGCAGTAAAACTCAGCATGGGCGCGAACATCCGCAGCAAACTCTGCATCATGTGATAAAGCACCGTTTGCGCGGACCGGCGCGCGCTGCTCGTTGCTCCGCACGTATAAAGCCTGTCCTTGAGGATATCCAGGTAAAAAGAACCCAGAAACTCCGAGCAGAAGCTGTGCAATTTCTGGCTGGCGTAGTGGAATTCGTAGTGCTCGTAATCCCTGGCCACCTCCCTTTGTAACTCCGCGGCCATCACCAAGGCATAGCGGTCGATTTCGAGCATGTCCCTCACGTCCACGGCATGGGCCTTGAAATCGAAGTCGGACAAATTTGCCAGTAGAAATCGCAGGGTGTTGCGAATGCGGCGGTAGGATTCCACCACCCGCTTCAAAATCTCCTGCGAGATGGACATCTCACCGGAGTAGTCGGACGAAGCCACCCAC
Source organism: Burkholderiales bacterium (assembly GCA_046160525.1). Taxonomy (GTDB): domain Bacteria; phylum Pseudomonadota; class Gammaproteobacteria; order Burkholderiales; family SHXO01; genus SHXO01. Next base: position 893 of record JBJXGQ010000092.1, on the reverse strand, counting down.
AGCCGTAGCACCTCCGCACCCAGGCTATCGGATACTTGCTGGGGTGCGATGACGTTGCCGATGGATTTACTCATCTTGCGCCCCTGGCCGTCCACCACGAAACCGTGGGTCAGCAATTGTCCGTAGGGTGCGTGCCCGTCAATGGCACAACCAGTCAAGAGCGAGGATTGAAACCAGCCCCGGTGCTGGTCCGAACCTTCGAGATAGAGATTGGCGGGCTTGGCAAGCCCTTCCCTTCGCTCCAACACGCTCACATGGGTGGTGCCCGAATCGAACCAGACGTCCAGGGTATCCGGGACTTTCTCGTAGACATCAGCTTCGGCCCCCAATAGCTCCTTCGCATCGAGCTTGAACCACGCCTCGATACCTTCTTGCTCGACGCGCTTCGCCACGGCCTCCATCAACTCCTGCGTGCGCGGGTGGATCTGCCCATCGTCTTTGCGGACGAAGAGCGCCATGGGTACGCCCCAACCACGCTGGCGCGAGACACACCAGTCGGGCCTGTTCTTGATCATCGCCTCCAGGCGGGCACGCCCCCACGCGGGGAAAAATTCGGTTGCCTGCACGGCCATGTTCGCGACGCCGCGCAAGGCTGGCGCACTAGCCGGTGCGGAATCCATTCCGATGAACCATTGCCGCGTGGCGCGAAAGATGATCGGAGTCTTGTGCCGCCAGCAGTGCGGGTAACTGTGCTGGAGTTTGGTGTTGTGGAGTAGGTGTGCGCGTTCCTCAATGGCCGCGATCAACAATGCGTTGGCATCCCATACCAGCTGCCCTCCTACGATGGGTTCGCTGGCGCGGAAGCGTCCGTCGCCGCCCACGGGATTGTCCACGGGCAGATCGTACTTCAAACCCACCACGTAATCTTCCAAACCATGGGCAGGTGCCGTGTG
>JBJXGQ010000091.1:0-5663 GCA_046160525.1 Burkholderiales bacterium | reverse complement strand
CTCGGACTTGTTATCGAAGGGCAGCATCTTGAGCACCACCCATTGCACGACGGGCAGGAGCATGGAGATGAGTACCAGCCCCATTACACCCAAGCCTAGAAACATCCGGGGCCGCTGGCCCTGTTCGCCGCGCAAGAACGGGGTCAGCAGGCGCTGGAAGATGCGCTCAAGGCGGTGCGATCCCTCGTGCGCGGCGTGGGGCTTGGCGTGCGCGAGCAACTTCAGGGCGAGCCACGGCGTCACCGTGAATGCGATGGCTAGCGACAAGAGCATACCCACGCTCGCATTGATGGGGATGGGACTCATGTATGGCCCCATCAAGCCGCTGACGAAGGCCATGGGAAGCAGGGCCGCGATCACCGTGAAGGTGGCGAGGATCGTTGGCCCGCCTACTTCGTCCACGGCAAGCGGAATGATTTGCAGCAGAGGTTGGTTGGAAAGCGCGCGGTGGCGGTGGATGTTCTCGACTACAACAATCGCATCGTCCACCAATATGCCGATGGAGAAGATCAGCGCGAAGAGCGAAACGCGATTGAGCGTGAAACCCCACGCCCATGAAGCGAACAGCGTGGCGGCCAAAGTGAGGCCCACGGCGGCCCCCACGATGATCGCCTCGCGCCAGCCGAGCGTGGCGAAAACCAGCACGATCACGGACACGGTGGCGAAGAGCAGTTTCTGCATCAGCTTCATCGCCTTGTCATTGGCGGTGGCGCCATAGTCGCGCGTCACGGAGACGCTCACGCCTTCCGGGATGACGGTGCCCTTGAGTTGGTTGGCGCGTTCGATTACGCGCTGCGCGATGGTCGCGGCGTTCTCCCCGGTCTTTTTGGATACGGCCAAGGTCACGGCGGGAAACTCGCCGCGCTCCTTGCCGGGATGCGCGCCGCCGGTACCAAACCAGACGTAGCGGTGGGGTTGGTCCGGACCCTCGGCGACTTCAGCCACGTCCGCGATGAAAACCGGGCGGCCTTGGTGCACGCCCACCACCAGTTCCTTGACGTCCGCGCTGCTGGAGAGATAGGTGCCCGTCTGCACCAGAATCTCTTGGTTTTCCTTGTAGAGTTTTCCCGTGGGCTGCGATGCATTGGCGAGCTGTAGGGCGTTGCGCACATCTTGGGCGGCCACGCCGTGAGCGTTCATACGCTCGGGGTCCATGGACACGCGCACCACGCGATCCGGGCCGCCGATGGTGTAGACCTCCTTGGTGCCCGCGATACGCTTGAGTTCGATCTCCAGGCTATGGGCCACCTGCTGCAATTCGAAAGCGCCGCGTTCCTCGTCAGCCGTCCATAAGGTGAAGGAGACGATGGGCACATCGTCGATGCCCTTGGGTTTGATGATGGGTTCGCCCACGCCCAGGTACGGCGACACCCAATCGCGATTGGCGGCGATGGCATCGTGCAGGCGCACGAGTGCCGCAATGCGCTCCTCGCCCACCTCGAACTGCACGGTGAGAACCGCCATGCCGGGCTGGGTGACCGAATAGACGTGCTCGATGCCGGTAATTTGCGAGAGCACCTGCTCGGCGGGCGTGGTGACCAGGTTTTCCACTTCCTGGGCGGAGGCGCCCGGGAATGGGATGAACACGTTGGCCATGGTCACGTTGATCTGCGGTTCTTCCTCCTTCGGCGTGACTAGAACCGCGAACAGGCCCAGCAGCAATAGCACCAAAGCGAGTAGGGGCGTGAGCTGAGAGCTTTGGAAATAGCGGGCTACATGGCCGGAAATACCCATTTCTTTGGGGGGCTAGAGACTGGGGGCTCGGGACTAGGAAGCTCGATTCGGATTTCCCAAAACTCTAGACCCTAGCCCCCAGCCCCGCGCTTTTAAGCAGCATGCCGGCTTTGATGGGTTCGAGCGCCACGCTCTCGCCGGGTTTGAGGCCGGCGAGGACTTCGATGCCGTCCTTGCCCGCCGCTTCGCCAAGGCGCACTTGGCGCAACGTGATGCTCCCCGCAGGGTCCACCACGTAAACGGCGGTCACTTCGCTGCGCCGGATGATGGCCTGCGTTGGAACCACCAACTTCATTGCACGCCCCACGACGAAGTGCGCCCGCGCGAACATGCCAGGAAACACGCCCTTCAAGTCCTCAGGAAGATCCAAACGCGCCTTGGTCGAGAGCGTGTGTGGATCGGAAATAGGCAACACCGTCACTGCCTTGGCTTTGATCCATTGTTGAAAGGCCGGTATTTCGATGTTCGCCTCGGTGGTACTGGTGATGGCGTTCAATTTGTACTGAGGAATGTTAGCCACGACGCGCAAGCCCTTCGGATCGAAGCCCGTCATCAGGGCTTTTCCGGGGATGGCCATCTCGCCCAATTCCACGTGGCGCGCGGATACTACGCCGCTATAGGGCGCCACTACAGTTGCGAACCCCTTTGCGGTGGCGGCTTGCCCGGCGCCGGCGAGGGTAGTGGCAACTTGCGCTTGCGCGCCCTTGTAGTCTGCGGAGGCTTTGTCGAGCGCTGCCTGGCTGATGAATTTCTGCGCGAACAGCAAGCGCGTGCGTTCGTACTCCGCCTTCGCGCGGGCGAGGTTGGCCTGTGCCTGCGCCACTTGCGCTTCGCTGCCGGCAAGCGCCTGGCTCACCTCGCGCTCGTCGATGCGAAGAATGGTCTGGCCCTTGGCGACGCGGTCGCCCACGTCGAAGTTGATCTGCACGATGCGCCCGGTGATCTGCGCGGCAACGGTGGATTGGCGTACCGCCTCCACGACGCCTTCGGCGACGTAGGTTTGATCCACCTCGCGCAACTCCACGCGGGCCACTTTCAAGGACGCCACATCGCTCTGTTGCGCAAACGTGCCGGTCGCTAAGGCGCACAATGCCAAGGCGGGAAGGGTCAGCCGCTTCCAAACTTGGATTTGCCGAAAGAGTTTCGTCATCATCGTTCGAATGATGACCGCTTATTCAGCTTTCCGTGTTGACCGGGATCAAGCCGCCGGCTGCCCGCACACTCCCGCGGACTTTACGCCAAACCGCCGTAGGATGGATTCCAGCGGGCATAGGCGCGTGAATCCGCTTTGCATCAGGTTTGCACCGACAAAAGCGGTGAACCAGAGGAAATTCGCATTGACAAAAAGCGGGCTCGCCTGCGCGCCGAGCGCAAGCGAGACGAGGACAAAGGCCCCGGCGAAAATCCGCACTAAACGTTCCGTGGTCATGGCAATCTCCATAAAGGATTTGTGATGGGCGAGAGCATACGCATCGCCCGCGGAGCGTTCTGTGACTTCTGTTACATAGGCGGTCGCGGATTAGTGTCGGGTAAACTCCAGGGACGACGCCCTCAACGAAATCCCTCGACGAAACTAATGGCTACAGACCTTGGCTTCACGCTCATGGAGCGTTTCCCTGTCTTTGCGAAGCTCCCCGCGGGCAAGCGCGAGCAAGTCATTGGCGCCATGCACGTGCGGAAAGCGCCGGCCCGAACCGTGTTGTTCGATGCGAAACAGCCCTGTTCAGGATTTCCGCTGCTGCTTCAAGGGAGTGTGCGCGTGGTCAAGGCATCCCCCAACGGACGGGAAATTCTGCTCTATCGCGTGGATCCGGGCCAGGGTTGCATCATGTCCGGCGGCTGCCTGCTGGGCCATTCGGACTATTCGGCGAGTGGCATCGCCGAGCAGGACGTCACGTTGCTGGTGATTCCGCCCGCGCTGTTTCAGGAATTGATCGTCGAATTCGAACCTTTCCGGGAATTCGTTTTCGGTATGTACGGGGCAAGGCTGGCCGAAGTGATGGAACTCGTCGAGGAGGTGGCCTTTCGCAAACTCGACGCCCGCCTGGCGCAACTACTGATCCATCGCGGTCCCGTGATCGCCGATACCCAGCAGCGGCTTGCCGATGAGCTAGGAAGTGTGCGTGAGGTAGTGAGCCGCGTGCTGCGCAACTTCGAGGACCGGGGCTGGATCAAGATCGAACGCGAGAAGATTACGGTGCTCGATCCCAAGGCGCTGGCATTACTGGCGCGCGAGTGAACCATACACGCAGGGCGCCTTGGTCGTACTTGATGGTTAGCTCAGAATACGATCACTTTACCGGCCCACTGGGTCCAGGAGGTCAATTCGGCGAGGCTGCTTCTGTGAGTTCCTCCTATAAGTTCCGCATCGGTGATCGCGCGCGCGTCCATGCAGGTCCCGCACACGCCTGCTTCTCCTCCCTGGCGTACCACCCGGCCCAACATGATTTCGATATTGTAGAAACCCTCGGGCACTTTCTGGCCGCTTTTGGCGCAGGTGGCGGCATCGCCGATCAGGAAGACCTTGACTTCCTCCCCTTCGGCTTTCGACAGGCTCCCCGCCAACCGTAGTGCGTTGTAGCAGCGTTCGCTGCCATAGGGTGCATCATTCAGAAGGAACAGAGTCTTCACGTTGTCGTCTCCTCCGAGGTTAACGCGAGGCACTGGCCTCGATCGCAGCTGGAAGTGCGTTCCGGGTCCGTGATGCCGGCCCTCAATGCGAACACCAGCACAAGCCGTGGAAAGATGCCCCGCGAGTTCATGACGGAAGCCGGTGCCGCTCGCCCACGGAGTAGCCGCCTGTGTCCGTGTGGAAGGGCTGCAAGAGCATCCGGTCGAGCCAAAGCTCTCGGGGCAAGCGAAATTGCCCGGCACCGATGGTCATGCCCTCGTGCCCCGCTCCCGGCTGAGCCTTGTAGGTTCCAAACAGCCGGTCCCACCAGGGCAGATTAAAACCGAAGTTACTGTTAGTCTCGCGCGCCAAGATGGAGTGGTGGACGCGGTGCATATCGGGCGTGACCACCAGCCAGCGCACGATTCGCTCGGCCGCCGCCGGGAGGCGTACATTGCCATGGTTGAACATCGACGTGGCGTTGAGCAAGATTTCGAATACCAGCACGGCCAGGGCCGGCGGCCCTAGCACCAGGATCACAGCGGACTTGATTAGCATCGAAAGAGCGATTTCAATGGGATGGAAGCGCGCGCCCGTGGTCACATCGAAATCGAGGTCCGCATGGTGAACCCGGTGCACACGCCAGAGCAGCGGCACCGCGTGGAGCATCAGGTGTTGCAGATAAATCGCCAAGTCGAAGACGAGAATAGAGAGGACGACCGCGAGCGGGGACGACAGAGGGAAGAGGTGAAGCAAACCCATGCCGTGCGTCTCGGCGAAGGCGGCGACGCTGACCGGTACCAGAGGCAGAAGCGCACGAACAATCACGGTATTTATGACCGTCAATCCGGCATTGTTCGACCAGCGCAGCGCCTTGCTCTGCTGCAATGCGCGGCGCGGTGCCCAGACTTCCCACCCCGCCATGGCGGCGAACACCAGGAAAAACACTGCTAGGCGAATTCCCTGCTCATGCATTACGACGGATTCGGCTAGCATTGGGGTCATCCAGTATTCAATTGAAACAGAGACTACCTATTCAGCGAGAACATATTCAATTGATCGATTGAATACGTGACAGTATAATGGCGTCTACTTCCATGTCAAGACAAAGCCCCAAAGTTCTATTGTTCGAGCAGTTCGCGCGCATCGGCCAAGCCTTGAGCAGCGGCCCGCGATTGGAACTGATGGAATTGCTCGCCCAAGGCGAACGCAGTGTGGATGTGCTCGCCCAATTGACGGGCCTCACGGTTGCTAACACTTCTCGCCACTTGCAGCAGTTACGCCAAGCCGGGCTGATCGCCGCCCGTAAGGAGGGCCA
>JBJXGQ010000090.1:0-10393 GCA_046160525.1 Burkholderiales bacterium | reverse complement strand
CCGTTGGAACGTCCACCCAACCCTTGGCGTGAGTGAGTGGCGTCTTGCTCAACTGGTCGCGGAAGGGGTTGAAGGTCTGCTCGTATTCCAGCATGGGCGGCATGGGCACCAGGCAAGGCGGGCAGTCAGGCAGGGAGGCCAGAAAGTGCAGCGTGGCCGCAAGCCCGATGGCGGTGCCCCACGCATGGGGCACGCATTCCACGCCATGCGCTTGCGCCAGAGCAGCGATCTTCTTGCATTCCGTGATGCCGCCCGCGGCGCATACGTCTGGCTGCACGATATCCATGGCGCGGCGCGCCAGGATCTCGCGGAAGCGGAACTTGGTGAATTCGTTTTCTCCGCCAGCCACGGCCATGTCCAAAGCGCGCGATACGTCCACGTAACCGTCGAGGTCTTCTGGCGAGATAGGTTCCTCGAACCAATAGACTCCAAGCTTCTCCAGCTCGCGCCCAATGTTGATGGCCTGCGGCACGTTGAAGCAGTGGTTCGCGTCCACCATCAGTTGCACATCGGGCCCAATGGCATCGCGTACGGCGGCAACGCGATCGAGATCCTTCTTGAGCGATCCCAACCCGATCTTCATCTTGATGGCGCTAAAGCCTTGCGCCACGTATCCGCGCGCTTCTTCCACGGCCTCCTCGTTCAAGCGGTCCATGTTCTTGAAGTACAGGCCCGTGGCGTAGGCCTTCACCTTGGGGCGAAAACACCCGCCTATGAGTTTGTGGATGGGCTGGTTGCAAGCCTTGCCGATGATGTCCCACAGGGCGATGTCGATGCCGCTGATCCCCGAGATCGTCATGCCGGTGAGGCCATAGTCCTTCACCTTGTTATAGAGCGCTTCCCAGATGACTTCCACATCGAAGGGATCCCTACCGATTACCGAAGGCTTGACGAGCGAATCCACGATGGCCCTGCATACCGCGGAGGGGCCATAACAATCCCCCCAGCCGGTGATCCCTGCGTCCGTGCACACTTCAACCACCAGCGCGCCCTTGGTCTTGTAGTACCAGCCGCGAGACGAAGTGAAGGGCTCGTCGACGTTAACGGAAAGCTGATGCGTGATGACTTCGGTGATTTTCATGGCGGACGATCGATACTCATGGCCGGAGCGAGGTGGCAATATTAAAACCGATTTCGGGATGCTCCGGGGCGGCGCGTGAGACGGCTCGGGCCGGATGCGGCTAAGCCTTATACATGTATGCCGCCCCAACGTGATCTGCATGGCACTGTGCGCGGATCATATAGGTTGGGCTGGACGCATGTGAAGCCCAACGGGCGGCGGTCGCGGAAGGCACAACCTCTTTCAACACGAAGGCAGGGGCGCGATGGACCACGAAGGAAGACGGAGTTGGGCTTCGTTGTATTCAGCCCAACCTACAAGGCCGAGCGCACGTTGGTGCGAGAAGAGGTTTTAAGGTCTTAACCACGGAACACACGGAATACACGGAATGGCCGTGTTTCTTCAGGAGTTTTGGGAGATGTGGTTTGAAGGTATGAAGTATAGGTCTGACCCTGAGATCATGTTGCAGATCGTGTGATTGGCCGGTGCTGAAATAGCCAGTAATGGTTCCCATTATTCGTGCTGGCTAAGGTTGTGGGATCAAATCTTTATCTGTGCGTGGCGTAATGGGCGCGCTCTACTTAAGGCGCGATACCACCGACTTGATGTCCACATTCCCCCCGGAAATCAAAATCCCTACCCTCGACCCTTGCGGAACCGGAAATTTGTTCTCGAACAGTCCCGCGATACCCAAGGCCCCCGTGGGTTCCACAACGATCTTCATGCGTTCCCATAAATAGAGCATTGCCGGCAGTAACTCATCGTCGGTCACGGTGACCATGTCGTGAACGTAGCGCAGCACCAAGGGGAAGGTGATTTCGCCTAGGGAGGGCGTGCGGGCGCCGTCGGCGATGGTTTCGGGGTTGTGGCAGGTTTGCAGGGTCTTGGTCTTGAAGGAGCGGGTGGCGTCGTCGCCGGCAGCGGGTTCTACGCCGATTACCTTGCAGCGGGGGCTCAAGGCCGAGGTGGCGATTGCGCAGCCGGAGACTAGGCCGCCTCCGCCCACGGGGACGAAGAAGTAGTCCAGGTCGCCTACTTCGTCGAACAATTCCTTGGCGGCGGTGCCTTGTCCCGCCACCACGTGGGGATGATCGTAGGGTGGTATCACCGCTAGGCCGCGCTCGCGGGCCAACTGGTTGGCCAGTGCCTCCCGGGTGGTTTCGTGTTTGTCGTACAGGACGATCTCGGCGCCGTAGCCGCGAGTGGCTTCCACTTTGACTTGAGGCGCGTCCTTGGGCATCACGATCACCGCTTGGCTGCCGAGCTGCGCGGCCGAGAGCGCCACCGCTTGTGCGTGATTGCCGGACGAGTAGGTGATGACGCCGCGGCGCAACTGCTCCGCGGCGAGTTGCGATATAGCGTTGTAGGCGCCGCGAAATTTGAAGGCGCCGATGCGTTGGAAGTTCTCGCACTTGAAGAAAACCTTGCAGCCGGTTCGTTCGTCTACCTGCCGGGAGGTTAATACGGGGGTGTGAAGAGCGTGGCCCTTCAGGCGCCCGGCGGCGGCGGCGACGTCCGAATAGGCGGGCAAAAGGGAGGTTGGCGGCATCGCTTACGGTAGGGCACTTGCTGTTGGCATAATGCTTGAGTCTACTCCAGGGTTCAAATACCGGCAGGGAAGTCAATGGAAGTCGCTTTACTCTTTGGTCTTATTCTCATAAATGGCCTTTTCGCCATGTCCGAGATCGCACTGCTCACCGCGCGCAAGGCGCGGTTGCAGAAGCTCGTGGACGAGGGCGATAGCGCGGCGGCGGCGGCGATCGAGCTGGGGGAGCACCCCACCAAGTTTCTGTCGACCATCCAGATCGGTATTACGTCCATCGGTATTCTCAACGGGATCGTCGGCGAGGCCGCTTTCGCGGAGCCTCTGGGCAACTGGGTGCAGGAGATGGGCGTGGACGGGAGGCTCTCGCACGTGCTCGCGACGGCGCTGGTGGTGGTGGTTGTGACCTATTTCAGCATCGTGTTGGGGGAACTCGTGCCTAAGCGCCTGGGCCAGATGAACCCCGAGCCCATCGCGCGCATAGTGGCTCGCCCAATGCTGGCGCTCGCCGCCGCTACGCGATTCTTCGTCAAGATCCTTTCGGGTTCCACGGATTTGATCTTGAAAACCATCGGTGCGCCCAGCACAACGACCCAGGGGGTAACGGAAGAAGAAATCGAGGCAATGCTGGAGGAGGGCTCGGAATCGGGCGTCATCGAGCATCACGAGCATGCCATGGTGCGCAACGTGTTTCGCTTGGATGACCGGCAGATTGCCTCGTTGATGATTCCGCGCGGCGACATCGTTTATCTGGATGTGGAAGCGCCCATGGAGGAGAATCTGGTACGCATCGAAAATTCCGAGCACGCGCGCTTTCCCGTGGTGAAAGGCGACCTACAAGAAATCATAGGTGTGCTCAATTCGCGTCATCTGCTCTCCAAATCCCTGCGTGGCGACAAGCTGGACTTGCGAGTGAACCTACAACCTCCCGTTTACGTGCCCGAGAGTTTGACCGGCATGGAACTGCTGGAGAATTTCAAGGCTTCTGGCGTGCAACTGGCCTTCGTCATCGACGAGTATGGCGAGTTGCTGGGCATGGTGACGCTACAAAACGTACTGGAGGCGATTACTGGCGAGTTCAAACCCCGTCATGCCGAAGACACATGGGGGGTGCAGCGCGAGGACGGCTCCTGGTTGTTGGACGGCATCATCCCCATTCCGGAATTGAAGGACCGCCTGGAATTGCGCTCCGTGCCGGAGGAAGACCGTGAGCGCTATCACACCCTCAGCGGCATGATGATGTTGCTCCTTGGGCGCCTGCCGCGCGTGGGCGATAAGGTGACTTGGGAGAATTGGAGCTTCGAGATCGTCGATATGGACGACAAGCGCATCGACCGCGTGCTGGCCGCGCAGTTGAAAGAGCCTCAGGACGACTAGCCCTTGGGTGATCCGAGCCAGGCGGCACGCCGTTTTGCAACGCTGGCCAGTGACTTCGTAACCGTGAGGTAGCTCGTATCCAACGGCGCGGCGAGGATGGGAAGCGTGGTGGTACCCAACTCGTCGCGGCGGAAGTAGTGAAGCGCGGTACTCTCTCCGATTGCGTGCGCCGCCAGGCGTTGGTCGACGTTCTTGGCACTCACCCGCAGACCATCCAGCGCCACGATGACGTCGCCCGCCGACAAGCCCGCTTGCTGCGCGGCGCTACCGTCCAATACATGGGTGAGTCTTACGCCGGCTGCATCTTCCGTGGTGCGCGCACCCAGCGCGGCACGCGGCTTCCAACTCCCATCCTTGCTCCCGCCGGCCGTGCCGCCCTTATCCGTGGCACCGCTTGAAGCTCTTACGTGCAACTCTATCCCCGCGGCCGAAAGCGCGGCCTTCAGCGGTAATTCGCTAGTGGAGCGAATCGCAAGATCGAAGAATCCCTTCAAGCGCAGGCCGCTCACTTCGTCCGCGATGCGCTCCATGCCATCCTCGGGAATTCCGGTGCCGGTGCGTCCAAAGCGTTCCCATAGCGCACGCATCACGTCGTCAAGGGATTTGCGCCCGGTGGTCTTGTCGCGAATGAGTAGATCGAGGCACAGCGCGATGAGGCTGCCCTTCAAGTAGTAACTCACCAGCGCGTTGGGCGAGTTTTCGTCCTGGCGGTAGAACTTGATCCAAGCATCCCAACTGGCATCGGCGACGGTCTGTTTCTGGCGGCCCAAGGTGCGCAGATGGTTGGTGATGGCGCGCCCGAGCAACTCGAGGTACGAAGCCTGCGTAATGAGCCCGCAGCGAACCAAGGCAATATCGTCGTAATAAGAGGTTAGGCCTTCCATGGCCCAAAGCAAGCTGGTGTAATTCTCCCGTTCCAAATCGTAGGGAACGAAGGCGGCGGGTTTGATGCGCTTGACGTTCCAGGTGTGGAAATACTCGTGGCTGCACAGGCCCAGAAAACCGCGATAGGACTCGGAAATTTCCTTCACGCCTGCTTGCGGGAGATCGTCGCGCGAGCACAGTAACGCGGTGGATGCGCGGTGCTCCAGCCCGCCGTAGCCATCCCCCAGCGCGGTAACGAGAAACACGTAGCGCTCCATGGGGGCGGGGCGGCCGAAGAACTCGATGTGCCATTCGCACAGGCGTTTGAGATCCTTGCAAAGGCGGGACATATCCGCGCGGTGGCGCCCGGTAATGGCCACGACGTGAGGAATTCCCGCTGCCTTGAAAGTGGCGAGAGTGAAGGTTCCCATTTCCACGGGATGATCGATGAGTTCGTCGTAATCCTTTGCCACATAGCTGCCAAAGCTGTAGGGCTTGGCGCTGCCCCTTTGCATGGCCGTTGCCACTTGCCAGCGCCGGTAACGCGCACCGCGCGGCGGCCGGATATCGACCTCGCAGCGGCGTTGCTCTTGGCCCACCACACGCAGAAACACAGACGTGCCGTTGAAGAAGGCATGGGTGGTATCCAAATGCGCGCCGCGCACGGAAAGGTCGTGCCCATAGACATCCATCACTACCGTCACCGGTCCACTTGCCGGAGCGCACTGCCAAGTGTGCTTGTCCAGCTTGGTAATGCGCAGGGGTTTTCCACGGCTCACCGCATGGATGCCGGTCACGTTGCGTGCAAACTCGCGGATCAAATAGCTACCGGGAATCCATGCGGGCAGCGCGAAGCGCTGCCCGGCCGGATCGGGATCCGCCACCACGCAAGTGACTTCGAAGAGGTGGGCTTCGGGATGCTTGGGAACGATGCTGTAGCGGACGGGCTGTGGAGCCATGTTGTTCTTGGGTAGTTACAAATCGAACTTCGATTTTACGCATGAACCTATAATGGGCCCTTATAGGCCGCCCAAGGAGCCAACGATGAGTGCTGATGCAGACCGTGATCCCGCGAACGTGGATCTGGGAGAGGTTTCCCGGCTGGTGGAAACTTTATCGCAAGATCTTGCGAAGGTGCGGCAAGGTTCCGCCGATCTCGATACCTTGCGCGCCGAGGTGGAGCAGTTGCGCGCCGCGCTGCACGCCACGGAGCAAGATCATGCCGGCGTCCACCAGGGGCTCACCGGAATTCGCGCGGTTCTTGGCCGTATCGAAGACGAAGTGCTGGGCGATGCGCTCACCGCGAGCGACTACATCGCGCGTATCGGGCGTATGCTGGGAATGTAGTGCAGGCATCCCGCAGGCTATTTACGCCAGGGAGGGTCTTTCCAGCGCGCCAGGTTTCCCAGCGATCGGTTCTCTTGCGATGTTCCACGACATAGTGATGCGCGGTTTCGTTCCTAGGTAGGGGTTGACGTGGTGAATGAACTCCGCGGGGAAGATCATCATGGTTCCGGGCAGGAGTTCGGGCATGAGGTGGCGCGTCATGCGCCCAGCTTGCTCGGGGCAGCACACACGCATGCGCGGATCGCCGAAACAAAAACGTCCCGCGACGGGATCGTCGGGCTCGGGCGGCTCGCCCGGATCGAGCAAGTACAGCACGCTGGCGATGACGCGTGTGTGGCTGTGCGGCGCGCAGTAGTCGCCCTTGCGGTAGACGCTTGCCCAGGAATCGTCCACCACCGCAGTGGGGGATTGGTAGACGAGCCTGAACAAGGCCATCGCGCGTGCGTGAACGAGGTCCGCCTCCACACAACTCCAGCGCGCGGGGTGGCGTACTTTTACGCCGCACCCGGCCTTGAAGATGCTGTCGCGGAATTCCGAGCCTTGCTCGAGTTGCAAGATGCGATCGCGTAAGCGGCTGTGGTAGATATCTCGATCGGAAAAATCGGTGATGATGACCGAGGGTTCGGCGAGTCTTTCCACGCGCTGCGCGTCAGGCCAGATTCTGGTTTTTCGGGCTCCGAAGTGAAAAAGATCCTTGGACATGGGCGCTACTTGAGGTGCTCTTCCGCGTAGAGCGATAACTCGATCAAACGGTCGAGCAGTTGTTCGGGAGGAAGCCCCGGAAAATTCTTCCGCACGAGTTCCTTGGCTTAAAGGCGAACGAGGTAGCGCAGCTTGGTCACGCGCACGCGGGGAGCAGCGGGGCGATTTTCAGGCGCGTACCTGTTTCTGGCACGAGGGTGCTGCGGCGCGAGATTTGGTAACTCGGGTCTCCCTTACGCATGTGCATTTCGTAGAGCTTGCCGTCCTCGGCGGCGCACGCCATGGCGAGTTCCTCGCCCACGGTCCAGAAGGAAAGCAGGCCAATCCCGAACTCGCCTTGCACGCCCTTCAAGCCGCCGGCCTTGAGCTGGCGCTTGATGGAATCGCAAATATGGGTGGCCACGTAGCGGAAGTCCGGCGCGCCGTCCTGGTCCTTAGGCACGCCCTTGCCATCGTCCGCCACCGTCAGAAAGTGTTCGCCGCGCTCCTTACCGCGCGTGATGGTCACGGCGCCGGCGCCGGCATCGATGCTGTTCTCGACGAACTCCGCGATGGCTTTGAGCGGGTTGTCCTGGGACAAGGCGATGATGGTGATGGCGTTCCAGTCATCGCCGATGCGCAACTTTCCGCTTGCGGTGGGTTTGCCCCGTTTGGGCGCGCGCGGCGTCGGTTTCTTGCTCAAGTTAACAGCATATCGTTGATGTTGTGGATGCGCGGCAATGATACAGATCCGCTACGCCGCCAGCATACGCACTTCCCTCTGCGGGAAGGGAATGGCGATGTTGCGGGTGCGGAAGGTCTCCAGCACTGACTTATTGATTTGCGCCGTGGCGGCGCCGTAGTCCGGTACCTTGACCCAGGGTTTGATGGCGATGTTGACGGACGAATCGGCCAGTACGGCCACGCCCAATTCCGCGCTGGGTTCTGCCAGCACCAGCGGATTGGCGGCGAGAATATCCCTGATGGTGGCCAAGGCGTGATTGATGTCGGTGTCGTAGGCAACGCCAACCACGACATCGAGCTGCCGGATCTTTCCGTAGTTGTGCAAGATCTCGCCGACGATCTTCCGGTTGGGAATCACCACGCGCGAGCGGTCCGCATGCGTGAGGACCGTGGTAAAGATCGAAATGCTCTCGACTCCGCCATGCTCGCCGGCGATGCCGATGTATTCGCCCACGCGGTAGGGGCGGGTGAAGATGATGGTGAGGCCCGCCACGACGTTGCCCAGCACGCCTTGCATGGCCAGTGCAATGCCGGCACCGGCCACTCCCAATCCCGCAATCAGCGGAAGCAACTCCACGCCCAAGTTCTGCAACGCCATGATGGCGAAGAGGCCGATTATGATTCCACGCACAATGCGCGCGATGAGATCGCGCACGGGAGGCTCCATATCGAATTTGCTGATGGCCTTCAACAAACCTTTCGCGGCCCATTTGCTCACCATGGAGCCCGCGACGAGGATGAGGATGGCCACGAGCAGCTTGGGGCCGAACTTGATGGCGAGGTCCAGCGCCGTGCTCTTGAGTTGGTTGATGGTTTCGAGTTGTTCGTTCATTGCGGCCCCGCTGGCTAAGGATGAATGGGGCGCGATTCTGGCGCGAAGTGGCGGTGAGGATCAAGCTGATAGAATCGCGGCCTTTCCCGTGAGTGTCCTATGTTTCTGAAGAATCAAAGCATTGAGTCCTTCGACCCCGATCTTTGGGCGGCGTTGGAAGCCGAGCGCCTGCGGCAAGAAGACCACATCGAACTCATCGCCTCCGAGAACTACACAAGTCCGCGAGTGCTGCAAGCGCAAGGTTCACAGCTCACCAACAAGTACGCCGAGGGTTACCCCGGCAAGCGTTACTACGGCGGCTGCGAGTACGTGGACATTGCCGAGCGCTTGGCCATCGAGCGCGCCAAGCAGCTGTTTGGCGCGGACATCGCGAACGTGCAGCCGCACTCTGGCAGCCAGGCCAATGCGGGCGTCTACATGTCCGTATTGCAGCCGGGCGATACGGTGCTTGGCATGTCGCTCGCCCATGGCGGCCACTTGACCCACGGCTCGCCCGTCAACTTCAGCGGCAAGCTCTACCACGTGATGAGCTACGGCTTGACGCCCGACGAGGAAATCGATTTCACCGAAGTGGAACGCCTCGCTCACGAGCACAATCCGAAGATGATTATCGCCGGCGCCTCGGCTTATTCCTTGGTGATCGACTGGCAGCGTTTTCGCGACATCGCCGACAGCGTGGACGCCTATCTCATGGCGGACATGGCGCACTACGCGGGACTGGTGGCCGCCGGGCTCTACCCCAATCCCACGCCCATCGCGGATTTCACCACCACGACCACCCACAAGACACTACGTGGCCCGCGCGGCGGAATGATTCTGGCGAAAGCCGCGCAGGAAAAAGCGGTGAATTCAACCATCTTTCCCGGAATCCAAGGCGGCCCCCTGATGCACGTCATCGCCGCCAAAGCCGTGGCGTTCAAGGAAGCCATGGAGCCCAGCTTCAAGGACTATCAAGTAAAGGTGATGGATAACGCCAAGACCTTGGCCAAGTCCTTGCAATCGCGCGGGCTGCGTATCGTCTCCGGGCGCACCGAGTGCCACATGTTCCTGCTCGACCTGCGTGCCAAGAGGATCACCGGCAAGGACGCCGAGATCGTGCTGGGCCGCGCCCACATCACCGTCAACAAGAACGCCATTCCCAACGACCCGGAGAAACCCTTCGTCACGAGCGGCATCCGCATCGGCTCGCCCGCCATGACAACGCGCGGTTTTGGTAAGGCCGAAGCGGAACAGCTCGGCGAGTTGATCGCGGACGTTCTCGACGCGCCGCAAGACGACAAGGTGATCGCGCGCGTGGCGGATGACGTGAAGAAGCTGTGCTCGCGCTTTCCGGTGTACGAGTGAGGCGTAGCCCCCCAGCCCCTAGATCCCAGATCCTAGCCCCTGCCTTGTAATGAAATGCCCCTTCTGTAGCGAGCCCGACACCCAAGTGGTGGATTCGCGCGTGAGCGAGGAGGGGGACAGTATTCGCCGGCGCCGCCGCTGTCCCGCTTGCGACAAGCGCTTCACCACTTACGAGACCGTGGAGTTGCGCATGCCTTCGCTGGTCAAGACCAACGGCAATCGCGAGGAATTCGACACGAAAAAACTTCGCATCGGATTTGCCCGCGCCCTGCACAAGCGCCCCGTCCCCACGGAATACGTGGACGCCGCCATCGACCGCATTCGGCAAAAGCTCCTGAGCCTGGGCGAGCGCGAAGTGCCCTCCCGGCGCATCGGAGAAATGGTGATGAAGGAACTCTACAAGCTCGATAAAGTGGCCTACATCCGCTTTGCCTCCGTGTACAAGGATTTTCAGGACGTGGAGGATTTCCGCGATGTGCTGAAGGAAGTGGGCAAGCCTGCGGCGCGGAGGAAGGCCAGAGGCGTGAGGAAAATCGGTGAGGCGTGAGGCGTTAGGCGTGAGGCGTCCCCTCACCCCAGCCCTCTCCCCGCAGGCGGGGCG
>JBJXGQ010000089.1:0-5586 GCA_046160525.1 Burkholderiales bacterium | reverse complement strand
CGAGGCCATTTGAATTCCCGCCATGCGAAACACGGGGGGCGGCCCGGACCGTACGCGCTTGGCGGCACGCGCGGGATGGGGCTTGGCGCGGCCGAATACGGCGCGCGGGGAGGGCCGGCTGTTCTGGGACACTTTCTTGGGCATGGTCTTGTGCAAGCGCTACTTGTGGTCGCGAACGTAAGGAACGGATTTTTGTTTTCTGGACACCGTGGGATCTGCCCAGGTTCCCGCGACTTGGTAATCGGAGGCGAACAGTTGGTCCACGGGATCCTTCAGTACCTTCTGCGCGAGATAAGCCGCCAGCCCGATGGCGGGGTTCACGATGGTACCGGCCACCGTCAAGCCATCGCTCAATCCAGGCAGGACGCGCACGTGCAAATCCTGCGTTTCGCGAATGAGATTGACGCTACCCTTTATACCGACGCTGGCCGAAGCGCCTTGCATCTTGAAATCCTCCGTGGTCGCGATCCCTTCGGCGATGTTGCTGGTTGCGCTAATTTGGCTGAAGGCAAAGCCTTGGCTGAATACATCGCGAAAATCCAGGGTCAAGCGCCGGGGCAGCGCCTGCAAACTCAAGACGCCGAGCAATTTTCCCACACCGGGATCGACCTTGACGAATTGTCCCTGCTTGGCATCCAAGACGAGCTTTCCCGACAAGCTGGGTAGATGCAACGCGTAGGGCGCGCCGCTCCACTGCACGTTACCCCTCATGGCCGCCTTGCCGCCCTTGATCCCAGGAGGGAGCTTGAGGCGCGCGAAGTAGGCGCCGATGTTGAACACGTCCACCTGCACGTCCACCATCATGCGCGGAACCTGCCCGCGCAAATCGTAGCTTCCCTGCAAGTGCGCGCGGCCTTCGGGGGATACCAGGTCGAGCCGTTTAAGACGCCACAGGCGCCCCTCGGGCACGGCGCTCAGATCCAATTTTCCGAAATCGCGTTCCCCCAGCCAGAAATCCAGAATTTCCGCTTGAACTTCGGGAAGCGATTCCGCGGAAATCACTTCGCCGATGGTCTTTCCATCGCCCTTTGAGGGCGGAAGATGCAAGCGCGCCAACTTCAAGCTCAACTGGCCGCTCCCCTGGTCCTTCCAGCCGATGGCACCGCTCACGGCCTTTCCTTCCACCGTGATCTGCGTCCCGTCCGCAGCTCGTCTGCCGGAAAAAGTGACGCTGCCGAAATCCCGCGACAGCGCGCTCAATTGGCCGACTTGCAACTTGTTCAAGCTGATGGGCGGGCGCTCCTTTCGGCGAAATTCGATGGGCGCACCGGGCACGGGAATGTCCGCCAGCGCGCGCCAGGCGTCGGCATCCAGCGCGGGAATGCGCCCGCTCACGCGCAACCCAGGCTTCTCCTCAACATTGTGCACATCGGGCTTCCCGCCAAAGACCAGTTCGCCGCTTTTAATATGCAGGAGTTGGCCGGGAGGCGCCAAGTAACGCAGTGCCGCGCGAGCGCCCACTTCCGCTTGCATCTGAACCAGCCCGGAATCGTGCGCCCTTTCCTCGATTCTTACCGGCAAAACCTCTTCCGCCGTCTTATTGAAGGGAGCTGGCAGCCGGCTAGACAACCCCTGTAGCGTCGTTTCGACGACGAAGCGCTCATGGGTCCCGGGCGCGAAGGCGAAACGGCCCTTCCAGTCGGCAAAGCCGTCGAAGTTTTGCTCCCATCCAGGGCGCAAGAGCTTACCCAAGGCGTAACCGCCCGCCCGGCCGCTGGCCCGCACTTCGACACCGCCAGATGGGAGAGGACCAACGTCAATCTTCAAGGGGCCGTCCAGATACTTCGCCGTCGTGTCCTTGGTGCTCACGCCCGCTCGCGAGATCTGCAAGCTGCCGGTCAATTGACTAAGCGTTCCCAAACCGGCCGGCAGCTCCAGCTGGTTCGCCGTGAAGTCATAGTTTGCCGCGATCTTCGTTTCGTGCAACCGGCGCAAAGGCAACTCAGTGGCAAGCACTAGCTTGCCGTTGCCCTTGATCTGGACTTCGCGTGCGAACCCATCGGTGATTCGGGCAATGGGGGATTCGGCAAGAAAGCGCAGAAAGGACGCGGTGCGGCCGCTCGCTTCTCCGCGAAGGGTGGCCACGGGATCGTGCGGGCCCAAATCGGGCACGGATACCGTCACGTTGCGCAACGGCACATCGAACACTTTGCCGTTGGCGTTACCGATCTCCAGACGGTTTGCGTGTAATAGCAGATCGCATTGAATATCCTCAACCCTTGGCCATCCCGGCACATAGTCCAGCACGCCCCGCTCGGCCTTGGCCTTCACTTCGAATAGTCCCGGGCGCCCGTGGCTGAAGGGGAAATCCGCTAAATCACCGCGCAACGTGATGGAAGCTTGCCGGGAATGCCCGGCGACAAGGGCCCGCCGCAACCAACGCTGAACAGCCTCGGGAATCGCAAGGGGCACATAGCGCCACACGGCGCTCGCATTCGCGCGCGTCAAGCTCGCCTGCAAATCCGCGCGGCCAGAAGTCCCCTTGGCGTAGCGGTAGGTTCCCGTCACGGTGCCGGCGAAATCGGCATTGGCCACACTGGCTTGCTGAACTCTAATGTCCATGGCACTGTCTTCGCCGGTGATCCAGTTCAGTTGCGTATCCAGGTGATCGAGGAAAATCACATTGGCCAGCGTCTTGGGTACATGCACCCATCCGTTGCGGGTACTCACGGCCAAGTTACCGCCCCGGTCATGGGCGCGAAACTCTCCGCTCATGCCGCTAAATCCCGGAAAGGCGCCGAAAGCGTTCAGGGTCAACCCTTCATAACGCGCCGAAATGTCGTAACGAAGCACGCGCCCGGAATTCTCGACCAAGCGCAGCTTGCCCTGCGTGAGCCGGCCGCGCGGGGCGAGTGCCGCGATCTTCGCTCTGATGTCCTCGGGCAGCGGAATCGCGGCGGCGGTGGGCGCCAGGGGCGCCAAGTTGAGTGAGTTGAAGTTCGCCTTGGTCTCCAAGTTTCCAGAAACGTCCGTCTCGCGCGAGAACGCTCCAGTCAGCCCTGACTGGGTGATGGTGTCTGGCGTCGTGAAATTCAAGTCGCGCACACGCACCTCCATGGAGCCGGCACCGCTGATATAGCCGATGCCCCCGCTCAAGCGGACCAAGTGCAATTCAGCAAGATCCGGCGCAAGCTTGCCCTTGACATTGGCCACGGCCACGTCCGCCTGCACTTCACGCAGGATGCCTTTTTCCACCTTAAGGTGCGCCTCGATGCTCCCGGCTCCCTGAGAAATTTCGATAGCCGAAGGCCAATGCCTATGGGCTTGTTCCAAGTTGACGTAGGGAAACTTGATATCCAAAGCCCCTTTCCAAGCGGACAACCCGCCGTGCAAGTCTCCTTCCATTCCGGCGTAAACGGTGAAGGGTGCGCCCAAGGAGACGGGCGGCGTGGCCCTTAGCCGCAGGCCATGCACCCCAAAGCGGTTGCCCAATTCGATATGTACTTGGGTGAGTTCCAGCGGCTCGCCGGCGGCTTTCTCATCGGTCCAGAGCAAAGCGGAATCCGAGAGGCGAATGGAATCCTGGCGCAGCAGCCAATCTCCCAGGCTGCTTTGCCCAGGCTGCTCCGCGGACAAGGCAATGCCCGCGACGAAAATTCGGCCCGCCGCGTCACGCCGTACATCGAGGGACAGGCCCGACACCTCGATCAAGTGCAAGCGCAATTCTCGGAGAATGATGGACTTCCACGCCACCTGCGTATGCACCTCGGCCAATACCAAGGCATCGCGTTGTTGCGCATCCTTGACTAGAACTTGGCGCAGCGTCACGCCTGGGCGCCAGCCATACCAGGCGCCCGTGATCTGCCCAATACTGACGGACACTCCGGCGGCCTTCGCCAAGGCGTTCGCGATATCCTGGCGGTAGTCGTTCGCGCGCGGCAGAAACCAAAACTGAAACGCCATGAAGGCAACCAACAAGCACAACAGCGCTAGGGACAGACCCCAGGCCACAACACGCCATACCCACCGGCCGGTAAATTTGATAACGGGCTTGATCACGAACGCTGGGTTTATTGGTACTGTTGGGGAATCAATGAAATGTACTGGTCCGAGAGCTCTGGGCCGCACTATGAGCCTTGGTCTCGGTTAACGTTCAGTCAAGGCGCGCGCCGGCAGCGCCAGCACGCGATTCTAACCTTCCAAGCCATCGCATACCGCCATTTCTACTCCATTTCCGTTGGTGAACCCCATTCTCGAAAAGGCCCTCGCGCATAGTCCCTACTGGGCCCGCGTGGCCACCCAACCCCCTTCGTCTTGGCATCCCGCGCTCACTACCTGCCCCATCACGGCAGGCGAAATTCGCGACCTCATGGCTACACCGGAGATCGCGGACGAATCCGCTCTGTGGCAGCGGCTGCGGCAAATACGGCAGCACGTCATCTTGAACACCGTGGCCCGCGACCTCGCCGGAATGGCGAGGTTGGATGAAGTGGTTCGAACCGTCTCCAGCCTTGCGGATGAAAGCGTACGCTTCGCTCTCACCTGGCTCACCGCTTCCCCGGGCAGCGTCTATGGCACGCCCATGGGCGAAGACAGCGGCTGTGCGCAACAACTCATCGTGGTAGGCATGGGAAAGTTGGGCGGGGAAGAACTCAATGTGTCCTCCGATATCGATCTCATCTTCCTCTACCCGGAGGAAGGCATGACGCAGGGGCCAAAATCCATCAGCAATCACGAGTACTTCACGCGGCTGGGACGAAAACTCATCGCCGCCTTGAGCGAATCCACCGCCGAAGGCATGGTGTTTCGCGTGGACATGCGGCTGCGCCCCTACGGCGATAGCGGGCCCCTGGTGGCGAGTTTCGCCATGCTGGAAAACTATCTGCATACCCAGGGACGCGAATGGGAGCGCTACGCGTGGCTAAAGGCGCGCGCAATCACGGGTAGCGATGCAAAGGTGCTGGAGCACGAGGTCGCGCCCTTTGTCTTTCGGCGCCACCTGGACTACAGCGCCATCGATTCGCTGCGCACCCTCCACAGCCAGATCCGTGAAGAAGCCAAGCGCCGCGACATCGCGGACAACATCAAGCTGGGCCCCGGAGGCATACGCGAGATCGAGTTCATCGCGCAAGTCTTCCAATTGATTCGGGGAGGGCAAGACCCAGCCTTGCGCACGCGCTCCACGCGCTTGGCGCTCACCCTCCTGGCGGATAAACAACTGCTCCCCGCCGTCGTGGTGGATGAACTCCAAGCCGCCTATGAGTTTTTGCGTAACCTCGAACACCGCTTGCAGTACGTGGAAGACCAGCAAACCCAGACCCTCCCAACGCAGCCCGCGGCCTTGCGCAATATCGCCGCCTCGATGGGATATGAAGATTCGGAGGGGTTCCTAGGCGTGCTCAACGCTCACCGGGAGAACGTCTCGCGCCATTTCGAAGGCATCTTCGCCAATGGCGGGCGCTCCGAGCAGCATCCCGTTGCGAATTTGTGGGAAGGCCGTCTCGCGGCGCAGGATGCGCTCGCGCGATTGCACGAGTTGGGCTACACCAATGGTGAGCGCGTTCTCACGCGCATCGGGCAATTGCGCGAAAGCGCCCTTTTCCGCCGCATGTCCGCTTCGACCCAAGGCCGCCTGGATGCCTTGGG
>JBJXGQ010000088.1:0-14811 GCA_046160525.1 Burkholderiales bacterium | reverse complement strand
GTTGAGGACCTCTTCGCCAATCTTCCCCATGGCGATCTCGCGCAAGGCGATGACGGTGGGTTTGTCCCGGTTGGCTTCCACCAAGGGGCTCGCCCCTTGCGCCAGCTGCCGCGCCCGGTGCGTCGCGGTCAAGGTCAGCATGAAGCGGTTGCTAATGTATTTCATACAATCGTCTACGGTGATACGTGCCATCTGCTTATCTACTCCTGGATTGCATTTTTCGTAAAAGAACTATTTCACCGCATTGATCAGCGCGCCGTGGAGGGCGAGTTGCCGCGCGGCGCGTAATCTTTGTGCCCGAACGATGCTGTGCAAGTCTTCCACGGCATCTTCAAATCTCTGATTGATAATAACATAGTCGAATTCGCTCACGTGGCTGATCTCGTCGCGCGCGGCGGCGAGACGCCGTTCGATGACAGCTGCGCTGTCTTGCCTGCGGTTAGTCAGCCTCTCCCGCAAAGCTTCCGGCGAGGGCGGCACGATGAACACGCTCACGCATTGCGGAAAGAGCCCGCGCACTTGCGCGGCCCCTTGCCAGTCGATTTCGAGCAAGAGATCGGCTCCCTGCTTCATCCGGTCCGATATCCAGGTCTGCGATGTGCCGTAGTAGTTGCCGTGCACTTGCGCGCTTTCCAGGAAGGCCCCTTGTTCGAGCATCTCCTGGAACTTGGCCCTCGTCACGAAGTGATACTCGCGTCCATCGGTTTCCCCCGGCCTGGGTTCGCGGGTCGTATAGGACACGGATAGCTCGATGGCCCGGTCGCGCGCGAGCAAGGCGTTCACCAAGCTGGTTTTACCCGCGCCCGAAGGCGCGCATACGATGAATAAGGTGGACATGATCAACAGCCCCTGGCCGGTGCAGACCGAATCTATGGCCTATTATCGGCGATCCGTGCGCCGCGCTTGACGCTACTCGATGTTCTGGACTTGCTCGCGCATCTGCTCGATCAGCACTTTCAGATCCATGGATGCGCGCGAGACTTCGACGTCCACGGACTTGGACCCCAGCGTATTGGCTTCGCGGTTGAGTTCCTGCATGAGAAAGTCCAGGCGTTTGCCGGCGGCTCCGCCTTGTTCCAGGATGCGCCGGGTTTCTCCCAGGTGGGCGGACAGGCGTGCCAATTCTTCATCCACATCCACCTTGCTGGCGAACAATACGAGTTCTTGCCGGATGCGATCCTCATCCAGGCTTGCCACGGCTTCGCGCAGCTTACTGGACAGCCGCTCCTGGTATTGGGCGACGAGCTGCGGGATACGCGGTTTCACCTGCGCCACCAGTTCCTCCATTTTCTTGACGCGGTCCAGCAGTATCTGCTTGAGTTTCTCGCCCTCGCGCGCGCGGCTCGCGCTAAATTCGCCGAGGACTTTCACCAGAAGCGCTTCGCACTGCTCGCGCAGTTGGTCCATGGGAAGGGAATCCGAGTCGGTCATCCCAGGCCAGCGCAGCACGTCGGCCGCGCTTAAGCCTTGCGCTTGCGGGAACGCCGCGCGCACCTGGGTCTCCAGGCGCTGCAAGCGCGCCAGCATTTCGCCGCTCAATTGGTCCGGCAACTCGCTTTGTGCCTTGCGCGCAAAACTTACCCTGCACTCGGCCTTGCCACGGGATAAACGCGCATTGGCGATCTCGCGCAAGGCGGGCTCGAAGCCGCGCAATTCCTCGGGGAGGCGAAACTGCAGATCGAGATAACGGTGATTGACCGAGCGCAACTCCACGGTGATGGTACCGAGTGGTTGCTCCTCGCTCAAGGAAGCAAAGCCCGTCATGCTGCTGATCATTCCCTCTCCTCGTATTGCTCGCGGCTTATAATGCCCATCTGCGAATGGCGGCGCAGGATAGCATAGACCTCCCCGCCTCACTCCTGCCTTCACCACCATTCTCCATGCGGCCCAGCGGAAGAAAGCCAGACCAACTCAGACCCGTTCGTATCACGCGCGGATACACCAAACATGCTGAGGGTTCCGTGCTGGTGGAATTTGGCGATACCAAGGTGATCTGCACCGCTTCCATCGAGGACAAGGTGCCCTCCTTCTTGAAGGGCCAGGGCAAGGGTTGGCTCACCTCGGAGTACGGCATGCTGCCGCGCTCCACGGGAACGAGAATGCAGCGCGAAGCCAGTAGCGGGCGCCAGTCGGGACGCACGCAAGAGATACAGCGTCTCATCGGGCGTAGCTTGCGTGCGGTGGTGGATCTTACGGCCCTGGGCGAGCGCACCATTCAGCTGGATTGCGATGTCATCCAAGCCGATGGCGGAACGCGCACCGCGAGCATCACCGGCGCCTACGTCGCCCTCCACGATGCGGTGGGCCGGCTACTCGCCGCGAAGGCGCTCGCCAAATCTCCCATCGTAGGTTGTGTCGCGGCAGTGTCCGTGGGCATTTACCAAGGAGCCGCCGTGCTGGACTTGGACTACGCGGAGGACTCAGCCTGCGAAACCGACATGAACGTGGTCATGACAGGTGACCAGGGATTGGTGGAGGTGCAAGGGACGGCCGAGGGCACACCCTTTAGCCGTGGCGAGTTGAATGCTTTGCTCGATCTCGCGCAGGCGGGCATCGCCCAATTGGTGGCGGCGCAGAAGGCGGCGCTGGGCCTGGAGTGATGCAGCAGCTTGTCATTGCCAGCAACAATGCGGGCAAGCTGCGGGAGTTGGAGAGTCTTCTTGGCCCCCTAGGAATTGAAGTCATACCGCAAGGGAGGTTGGCTATCCCAGAGGCGGATGAGCCTCACCCAACCTTTGTGGAGAACGCCTTGGCGAAGGCCCGGCACGCCAGCCAAGCAAGCGGTCTTCCGGCGCTGGCGGACGATTCGGGCCTTTGCGTGGAAGCCTTGCAGGGGGCGCCGGGCGTGCACTCCGCCCGCTTCGCGGGGGAGCCCAAGTCCGATGAGCGCAACAACGATCTATTGTTGCAGCGCATGGCGAACGAACGTGACCGGCGCGCGTACTTTTACTGCGCCGTGGTGTTGGTGCGTGGCGAACGGGATCCCCGGCCCTTGATCGCGGAAGGCGTGTGGAACGGCGAGATCCTCGGGCAACGGCGCGGCGGCGAGGGATTTGGTTACGATCCGCTGTTTCTCGATCCGGTGCTGGGCAAGACAGCCGCGGAACTGAACCTCGCGGAAAAGAACAAGGTGAGCCACCGGGGGCAAGCGCTGGACCGCTTATTTGCCCGCTTACGCACGGGACCAGATAGGAAGCCATAACCGGCTGCGGCATGTTGCCAATTGGGGACAGCCTAAACACCCGCCGGATTATTCCGATAAAGCCGAAAGCACGGCTGAAACACGCGCTTGACCCGACAACAGCCCGCCATGGGAGCCCATGCGTTACGCGGAAACAAAACAACAAAGCGCCGAACTTTTGCGCTTGATCATCCCTCTCATGTCCAAGCATGAGGCGGCATGCAATCCCATGACCTATGCGTTGTGGTACGAGTACCTGGCTGGGCTCAATACGCCCCTCAAGCAAGCGATGGACGAGATCATCGATGGGGCGAAGATACTGACGAACCCACTAGCCGAGCAACTCTACCGCCGCCATATCATGGGCCGCGACGACGAAGCACAAGACAAGTACGAGTCGGATTTCAAACGCCTGGTCGGTGAGGTTTCCGGGGCGGCTACCCAGGCGGAGGTCAAGGCAAGCGACTACGTGAGTGCGCTGGGCCGGCACGGCTCGGTGCTTCAGAGCGCCGAAGGCAGCGAAGCCGTGGCCGGTGTGATGCAAGAACTTCTCAACGACACCTTGCTGGTTCGCGAGTCCGTCGGGCTGCTCAACGACGAACTCAAGGCGAGCCTCAGGGAAGTGGAGGAGCTGCGCAAGGAGTTGGAGAGGACCCAGGGCCAAGCCCTGATCGATCCCCTCACTGGGGTGAAGAACCGCAGGGGCTTGGAAAAGGTCGTGGAGGATCTTCAGGCGCTGGGAAGCTCCGGCATGATTGGAAGCAGCCTGATGATGATCGACATCGACCACTTCAAGAAGATCAACGATTCCCACGGACATCTGCTGGGAGATAAAGTCATTCGCAGCGTTGCCCAATTGCTGGTGGCCGCGGTAAAAGGCCGTGACACGGTGTCGCGTTGGGGCGGGGAGGAGTTCGTCATCCTGCTGCCCGGCACCCCGCTTTCCGGTGCCACGGCACTGGCCGGTACCATCAAGACCATGGTGGAGCGCGGCCGCATTCGCCGGATGGATAGCAGCGACTATATCGGCGCGGTGACCGTGTCCGTGGGAGTGGCGTGCCACCAGCCCGGCGAGTCCTTCGACGATTTGCTACAGCGCGCCGACCGCGCGCTCTATGCCGCGAAAGCGGCTGGCCGCAATCGCGTGATGGCGGCGCCGTGAAAACAGCCGCCTAACGCACGCGCCTCCCGAGGATGACGAGGTCGCGGTCGTCCGCGTCCAGCCTCGCCACTTGCGGAAGGTAGGCCCATTGCTCGAAGCCGAAGGCGCGAAACAGTGCCAAGCTCGGAAGGTTGTGCGCGAAGATGAATCCGAGCAAGGTATCCACGCCAATGTTAGGAGAATGCACGATGGCATCGCGCAGCAAGTTGTGCCCGATGCGCCGCCGGCGGCAAGCCTCATCCACGTAGAGGCTTAACTCGGCGGTCTTGTTGTAAGCCGGGCGCCCGTAGAACGCCGAGAAACTTAGCCACGCGATCACCTTGTCGCTCTCCTCGACCACCCACAAGGGCCTGAAGTCCGGGCGGTGCTCCCGGAACCAGGGTAGACGGGCTTCCGTTGTGACGGGCTGGGTGTCCGCCGTCACCATGCGCGACGGGATCGTGGCGTTGTAAATCTCCACGATCCTGGGAAGATCGGCTTCGGATGCAAGCCGCCTGAGCATGCTTAACCGGCGATCCCTTTGACGTACTCCGCGAGCGCGGCGCCGAGAGTTACGTGCTGGCCGGCGTCCAGGTGGATACCATCCACGCGGCTGGCCGGCGTCACGCTACCGGCATCGAAGAAATGGCACCCCATGCTCTGGCACACGCCAGCATAAGCATCCGCTAGACCGGCGCTGCGTTGCGGCCCGCCGCGAAACTTGGCGGCGATGGCGCCCGCCGGTGTCCCCATGGGAGGCGGCGCCACCACGAGAATGGGAGGCACCGGCATGCCCGGCTCGATGGGCGCCTGGCGGACAAGGGTTATGAGCGCTGCGATACCTTGCGCCGACAGCGCTACATCGTTCTGGTGAGTGGATTGAAAATCGTTGGTGCCCAGCATGATGATCGCAAGCGCCAAGGGCGAATGCTTCTCGATGCATTGCTCTAACCCGGCCGACCCATTGCGCCCGGCTTTGAAGGGATCGTCCCACACCGTGCGCCGGCCATTCAAACAATCCTCGATTACACGGTAATTGTGGCCTCCGCGATTGAGTGCAATCTCCATCACCCCCGGCCAGCGCTGCTCGAAGGGTAGCCGGTTGCGCGTATCCGGGATGATGCCCCACGTGAGCGAGTCGCCGTAGACGAGGATGTGGCGCACCGGTCTACTGCTTGCGCTGCTTCAATTGTTCCAGCTCCGCCTCCAAGGCATCCACTCTTCCTTGCAGTTGGTTGAGCATGTTGTTCACGCGGCCCACGTTGAAATAGGTTGCGCTTTCCACGGGTGCGGAGAATTCGTTGCCCCAAGCGAGCCACGAGGAGTCGTAGACCTTCACGTCCTTGAATCCGAGATTTTGCAACACCGTGGCGGTTTCCGATGCACGGCTGCCGCTTTGGCAATAGACGATGGTTTCCTTGTTGGGATCAAGCCCGGCGTAGAGCCTCTTCAACTCCGCCTCGTCCTTGAGATTCATGCCGTCTTTATTGGCCACCAACTTGCGTTGCAATTTGCGCGGCGTATCGGCATCCACCCAGTTGGTTTCGTAGGGAATGTTGACCGCACCGGGTATGCGCCCGCCACGCAGCGCCCGGATGTCCTCGCCGTTGTACTCCTTGGAAGAGCGTGCATCGACGATTTGCACGTTGCCCTCTTGCGTTTTACGCAAGACTTCCTGAGTGGAAACCAGCACGCCGGAGTTGACTTTGGCCTTGAGTACGATGCTGGGTAGCGTGCTTGTCTGGGTGGTGGTTTCGCGCCCCGCCGCTTTCCAGTCGTCGATTCCGCCGTGATAAACGTAGGCCTGGGTGGCGCCCAGGTAGCGTAGCGTCACGTGGCCGAAGTAGGCTTGCGGCATGGCCTTCGCGCCGTAGAGGACGATTTCCTTGCCTGGGTCGATACCATGATCGCCCAGAATTTTTTCAAGCTGGGCAACGGGCAAGTAATCCTCGGTGTTGCCATCGCGCAGCTCGGCTTGAATGTCGCCAAGATTGACGGCGCCGGGAATGTGCCCGCGCCGGTAATCGTCCTCGCCGCGCACGTCCCAGACGATAGCGTTACGCGCGAGGGCTTTCGCGACAAACTCGGTGTCCACGACGACCGAATCAGCTCCCCGCACCAAGGCAATGCTACCGAGAAAACCCAAGATCACCATCGAAACGCGTTGCATGCTACCTCCTCAAGTGGCGAAGACTCATACCGGCCCCTAGGATAACCGCGATGCCCGCCAGCACCAAGAACGCTCCATTGCCCCAGCGCACAAATGGCGTGGCGCCGGCGAACCCTTGCACGTTTCCCTCCAGCGTGGTCTGCGTGAATTGCGCTGCCGAGGCGAGAACAGCGCCGTCCTCGCCTATGATGGCGCTCACCCCGGTATTGGTGGCCCGAAGCATGTAGCGGCCGGTTTCCTTGGCGCGCATCTGCGACATCTGCATATGCTGGTCCGAAGCGTTGGATTTCCCCCACCAGGCATCGTTCGTGAAGTTGGCCAGCATGGTGGCCTGGGGCAGTTGCCGGATGATTTCCTCGCCGAACACGTCCTCGTAGCAGATGTTGGCGGCCACTTGCTGGCCGGCAACCGAGAAGGGTTGCTGCGTGGCATCGCCGCGAGAAAAATCCGACATGGGAATTTGCAGCGCGCTCATGATCCAGGCCAAGACGGGCCACTTTGGGAAGTAATCGCCAAAGGGTACCAGGTGGTGTTTGCGATAGATTTGCGTGGGCGCGGTACCGAAGCTCATCACGGCGTTGTAGTAGCGCTCGCGCGCGGCGTACTCCGGCACGCCCACCAGGATGTCGCCGCCGTTGGCCTTCGCGTGCTCGCCAAGCAGGCGAAAATACTCAGGCGGGATGTCCACGCTGAACATGGGCAACGCGGTTTCCGGCAGGATGATCAAGGACTGCTTGGAGGAAAGTGCGAGCTTGAGATAGGTGTCCAGGGTGGAACGGGCCACTTCCGGCCGCCATTTCATGGACTGTTCGATGTTGCCTTGCACGAGGGCCACCGAGGTGGGCGCCCCCGCTGCCTGAGTCCATCGCACTTGGCCTAGACCCGCACCGGTTGCCAGAACGATCGCTACCAGCGCGGCACCCGCGCCGGCTTGCGCCATGCGCTTGTCCAAGAAACCCCTCGCCATCCACGCGATCGCCGCGCCGCTCAGCGCGCACAACCACGACACGCCGTAGACCCCGAGCAGCGGAGCAAAATGCCCGAGCGGACTGGCACCGGAATTGGTGATTTGCGTATAGCCGGCGGCCAACCACGGAAACCCTGTGAAGAACCATCCGCGCAACCATTCGCCCAGGGCCCACAAGGCTGGAAACATAACGAGTATGCGTAGCGCCGCCGGCCAACGCTGTGCACCGAGAATCGCGCAGGCTAGGGCAGGAAATAGCGCAAGGTAGGCACAAAAGACCAATGTCGCAAAGGCGGCCACCGGCACCGGCATGCCACCAAATTCGTGCATGCTGATGTAGACCCAGCTCACCCCGAACAGGAAGTAACCCAAACCGAACGCATATCCCAATACCGCAGACTGGCGCCAGGTTGGCGCGCTTGCGCACAGGTAAGCGATGGCGCCCAGCAAGAGCACCATGAGCGCGAACAGATTGTGAGGCGCGAAACACAGGAACGCGGCCGCGCCCAGGACGAAACTCAACATCCCATGGCGCAAGCTACGCATCGCCTTAAGTGCCAACGATGGGTTCGACGTGAAGCGTGTGGATGCGCCGGCTGTCGGCGCGGTGAACGATGAAGCGCAGAGTGCCGATGTCGGTTTGTTCTCCGCGCTTGGGCAGGCGGCCAAACTGCGCGAGCACAAGCCCGCCGATGGTATCGAACTCCTGGTCGCCGTACTGCGTTCCAAAGGTTTCGTTGAAGGCGGCAATTTCCGTTTGCGCCTTGACGCGGAAGGTCCCATCGCGCTCGGGGATGATGTTGGCTTCGGTCTCGTCGAAGTCGTATTCGTCTTCGATCTCGCCTACGATTTGCTCAAGCACGTCCTCGATGGTTATGAGCCCGGCGACACCGCCGTACTCGTCCACCACGATGGCCATGTGGTTGCGGTTGCGGCGAAAGTCGCGCAGCAGCACATTGAGCCGCTTGGATTCTGGAATGAATACCGCCGGCCGCAGCATGGCGCGCAGATTGAATTCCTTCCCGGCGTAGTAGTGCAATAGATCCTTGGCCAGGAAAATTCCGACGATGTCATCCTTGCTCTCACCGGTCACGGGAAAACGCGAATGCCCCGATTCGATGATGAAGGGCAGAAATTTGTCTGGGGTGTCGCTCGCGTCCACCACGTCCATCTGCGCGCGCGGCACCATGATATCGCGGGCCTGTAGTTCGGAAACCTGCAACACGCCTTCGATCATGGACAAGGCGTCGCCATCGATGAGATTGCGTTCGAAGGCCGCGTGCAGGAGTTCGACCAACTGCTCGCGGTCCTCGGGTTCCCCGGAGAGCAGTGCGCCTAGGCGTTCCAGCAGCGTGGGTTTGGGAGTGGGTTCCATTTTGCGTCGGGAAACTACCCGGCAGGCGCGGCGTAGGGGCCGGGATATCCCAGGGATTTCATGATCCGGGTTTCCAATGCCTCCATTTTTTCCGCTTCCTGGTCTTGCTCGTGATCGTAGCCTTGCATATGTAGGGTGCCGTGAACGATGAGATGGGCGCAGTGCCGGTAGAGCGTGATGCCGAGTTCAGCGGCTTCGCGCTTGGCCACGGGGACGCACACGACGATATCGCCCGCCAAGGCGGGGTGCTCGCTATACGCAAAGGTTAATACATTGGTGGCGTAATCGCGGCCGCGGTAGTCGCGGTTCAACCGGCGGCCTTCTGCGGTACCCACGAAGCGCAAGGTGATCTCGGCTGGGCGGCGCAGCGCGGCCGCGATCCAGCGGCGCAGCGTTGTGCGGCTGGGCAGGCGTACTCCCTTGGTGGCATCTTGAACGCTGAGTCTTAACTCGCGTGGCATTGAACGTTAGTCTCTTCCGGCTCGTCCGGCTTGGTATTCAACGATTGTTTCCGCGCGCGGCCTGTTCCGATTCCCTTTGGGTGCGAGCCTCGTAGGCGGTCACGATGCGCGCCACCAAGGGGTGGCGCACCACGTCCGCGCTCGTGAAGTGCGTGAAGGCGATACCACGCACGTCTTGCAGCACTTCCTTCGCATCGATCAACCCGCTCTTGGCGCCGCGCGGCAGATCGATCTGCGTGATATCGCCGGTGATCACCGCCTTGGTACCGAATCCGATGCGGGTGAGAAACATTTTCATCTGCTCTGGCGTGGTGTTCTGCGCTTCGTCCAGGATAATGAAGGACTGGTTGAGCGTGCGCCCGCGCATGTAGGCCAGGGGCGCGATTTCGATGGAGCCGCGCTCGAAGAGTTTTCCGACCTTGTCGTAGCCCATCAAATCGTAGAGCGCATCGTAGAGGGGGCGCAGGTAAGGGTCCACTTTTTGCGCCAGATCGCCGGGTAGGAACCCAAGTCGCTCGCCCGCTTCCACGGCCGGGCGCACCAGCACGATGCGCTTGATGGCATCGCGCTCGAAAGCGTCCACGGCGCAAGCCACCGCGAGGTAGGTTTTGCCCGTCCCCGCCGGACCGATGCCGAACGTGATGTCGAAGCTTTGGATATGCCGCAGGTACTCCACCTGGTGCGGAGTGCGCCCGTGCAGATCGCGCCGGCGCGTGAGCAAAATGGGCTCATCGGCCGGTTGGCTGGCGTGGTCCGGATTGGCGACTTCGATCAAGGTCAGTTGCACGTCCTCCGCGTTCAAATGCCTGTCGGACATGTCGTAGAAACGCTTCAAGGCCTGGGTGGCGAGCTTGGCTTGGGCGTCTTCACCGGCCACCGAGAATAATTCGCCGCGCCGGGAGATTTGAACATCGAGCGCGGCCTCGATCTGCTTCAAATTTTCGTCCAGAGCGCCGCAAAGGTTGAGCAGGCGCTGGTTATCCACGGGGGTGAAGGAGATGTCGATGGCGTTCAACGAAATCAATGCAGGTTGAGCACGGGGCGCCCGCGCAGCGAATTGGTCAAGGCTTCGGTGATGGTCACGTCCACGAATTCGCCAATCCAGCGGGCGGGGCCGGGAAAATTGACCACGCGGTTATTGTCCGTGCGGCCGCTTAGTTGGTTGTCATCCTTTCTCCCGTGCCCGTCCACCAAGATGCGCTGTTGCGTTCCAATCATCCCTCTGCTTATGGTGGCCGCGTGCTCGGTAACGCGAGTCTGCAAGCGCTGCAGGCGTTGAAGTTTGATCTCGGCGGGCGTGTCGTCGGGCAGATTTGCCGCCGGTGTGCCGGGGCGCGGGCTGTACAGGAAGCTGAAACTGCCATCGAAGCCAACGTCCTCGATGAGTTTCATGGTGGCCGCGAAGTCTTCTTCCGTTTCGCCGGGAAACCCCACGATGAAATCCGAACTGAGCGAAATTCCGGGCCGCACCGCGCGCAGGCGCCGAACGATGGACTTGTATTCCAAGGCTGTGTACCCGCGCTTCATGGCGGCGAGAATGCGATCCGACCCCGATTGCACGGGTAGGTGCAGCTGGCTCACCAGCTGGGGCACTTTCTCGTAGGCCTCGATCAATCGTTGCGTGAACTCCTTCGGGTGCGAGGTGGTGAACCGCAAGCGTTCAAGTCCGGGTATCTCGGCCAGATACTCCAGCAGCAAGGCGAAATCGGCCACTTCGCCGCCCGCCATCTTGCCCCGGTAGGCATTCACGTTCTGGCCCAGCAGAGTCAATTCCTTTACGCCCTGGTCAGAGAGGCCGGCGGCCTCCACCAGCACGTCATCCAAATCGCGGGAAATCTCCTCGCCGCGGGTATAGGGAACCACGCAAAAACTGCAGTACTTGCTGCAACCTTCCATGATGGATACGAAAGCGCGCACGCTCTCCACCTTCGCTGGCGGGAGGTGATCGAATTTCTCGATCTCCGGAAAGCTGATGTCCACTTGCGGGCGGCCTTGCTCACGCCTGGCTTTGATGAGGGCGGGGAGCCGGTGCAAGGTCTGCGGCCCGAACACTAGATCCACGTAGGGCGCGCGCTTGACGATGGCGTGCCCCTCTTGGCTGGCCACACAGCCGCCCACGCCGATGAGCACGTTGGGGTTGGCCTCCTTCAAGTGACGAACGCGGCCCAAGTCGGAGAACACCTTCTCTTGGGCCTTTTCCCGCACGGAGCACGTGTTGAACAGGATGACGTCGGCTTCTTCCGGGTTTGGCGTGAGTTCCAGGCCTTCAGACTCCCGCAGTACACCGGCCATCTTGTCCGAATCGTACTCGTTCATCTGGCAGCCGAAGGTCTTGATGTAGACCTTGCCTTGGGCACCCATTATCGCGGCGCGCGCCCGAGTTTCTTGATTTCTTCCGGCGTCAGGAGCCACATGGACCGAATTTGCCCGCTGAAGTCCAGCCGGTACATCACTTGTGCCGTGGCGGGCATGGCCACGGGCATGATGATCAAGTTGTGCTCATTGAAAATCTTGCCGCCAGGCGGGATGTGATAGACGGTCTTGCCGATCTTCACCCGCGGATAATTGAATTCCTTTACCTCTCCGCGCCTGGCATCGGGCGGAAAATCCCGGCCGTAGGCGCAAACCGACAACAGAATCCCGCACGCGAGAAGGAACCGTGCAATGTTTAGGGAGAGAGATCCGCGGTGGGTCATGCCTTGCAAAGTGGTGATATCCGGTTACCGGCTAAAAAATGCTGGTGGCGAATCAGGGATTTGAACCCCGGACCAACGGATTATGATTCCGCTGCTCTAACCGCTGAGCTAATTCGCCACGTACCCAGTACGAAGGGGGCGTAAGGTTAATGACCCAGCGCCTGCGTTGTCAACTTGCGATAGTAACCCGAACGACAACACTTACCGCCAACCCTAACCGCTTCCAACACGAAGGCGCACGAAGGGCGATTCTGTTATTTCGGCGCCGGCTTCTCCACGGCAGGCCCGAACACAAGAGGGGCTTTCCCTGGGTTTGCCGTACCCGCTCGCTTGAGCGTGGCCTTAACGGGCGGCGGCGCCTTCGAGGTGGCCGCTGCGGGCGGTTGCGTCACCGGCGCCGCTTGCTCCCCGCCCGTTGGGGATTCTTGCGCGCGAACGGCGTTTACCGAAAGCATGATCGCGCCTAATACCAGCGCAATAGAAATATTCTTCATGGGGCGTTCCTCCGCATACTTATCGATCATTTCCTAACACATGCCACCTTCTTTCCCTCACCCTCGATCCTTCTCCCGAAGGGCGAGGGAAGCAAAAAAAGCCCTTCTCCCATTGGGAGCTTACCCTTACCCATAAGTCACCCGCTGGACACCGCAGGCGGGGGAGCGCGTGCGAGGGAGTGCGTGATAATTTCGTACGTAGTGGCGATATCGTCCAGGCGTTGCAGGCCAAGCCAGAGGGTCTGCGTGCCCGGATCGCCATCGCTTTTTCGCCCGAGGAATCCACCCAGGCTGGCTACCATGCGCGTGGCCTCGCGCAAGCTCGGGGGTTCCTTGGGGAGGTTGGCGTCGCGATTGACGAAGGTCACCAGGGCTTTCCATTCCATATCGGCGAAGTACACCGTGCACGGTGCATCGGGATGTTCGCGCCCGAGCTGGGTGAGATGCATGATGCGCCAGGCCACCACCATGTCGATCGCCAGGCACGCCTCGATGCGATCCGCGCTGCCCAGTTGGCGTGTTTCGATCTTGCACCCGCTCTTGAGCGTGCGGTGATACACCTCGATGCCCCAGCGCTTGGTGTACCAGGCGGTTTTCTCCAGCGCCTGCTCGAAGGTGTTGACCTCGATGGTGGTCAGTAACATCCATTCCAGGGCTGGGGTGTTGGCCGGCGCCTCGGTCTCGCGCGCCCACACCGCCCACACATCCACCGGCTTGAGCTTTGTCTTGTCGCGCGGGGGGTGCAGGCGTACCGGGGCGAAGCTAATGGCGAGCTTGGCTTCGCGCGCGGCGCGCTTGGGCGTGCGCGGCACCCACAAGTGCTGGTAGCCCGCGATGGGCTGCGCCCCCATGTGCGCCCAGAGCCGCTCATGGGCTTGGCCGACCCGGCGGTCTTGCTGGGCGCGGATTAACAACCGGGGCGCGTGCGGCAGCGTTCGCGCCAGGTCGAACAATTCGAACACGTCCGCTTCGCGATCCCCCACGCTCACCACGAGCGTGTCCGGACAGCGCGCCTGCACGCGCGCGGCCGCCTGCACGCTCTGGAGCCACTTGTAGCTCTCCTTGGCCTCGATGGGCAAGGAGGCGCGCTCGTGCCGCTTGCCAAAAGTGTCTGCATCGCGCGCCCACACTTGCACGTCGAGGAGCCCCAAGGCCAAGCCTTCCGGGGTAAAGGCCATCGTGTCGTGCACCAGGAGCCCGTACACGCTGTCCGCGCGCGTGCCAATGGGGCCTAAGTTGGCCATCGCGGGCTGTGCGTCGTAGTTCAGCGAAGTCGTGTCTTGCACCGCCAGTACCACCGCGTGCGCCTTCACGCGCGCGCGGCTCGCTTCATAGTGGGACGAAAGAATCGCTTGCATGCTCGTTTGCTCGTGCTCGAAGAAGCGGTAGGCCGCCTTCGTCCTCGCCCGCGTGCCGCACGCCTGCGGAATCTGGGCGCACGGGCGGGCATAAAAATCACGCGCCAATTCCTCCAAGCGCGCCTTAAGCCTCGCATCGCCCAAGCGCGCTTGGCCAAACTCTTCTTGCGCCCAATCGCCCGCGGGCAACGCCGGGGGCGCAACCGCCCGCCCCGGTGCGCTCCCCGCGGGCACCTGGCATAGTTGGCTGCGCCAGTCTGTCCGCAAAGGATACACATACACGTCTTTCACCGGCGCTTGCCCCGCATGTTCCCGGTCTTGCCGGCCGCGCCCGCTCGTGGCCCCCGCGCGCACCCAGGTCGCCGCCTTGTAGCTCGTGCCCGCAAAGCGCTCACGCTGCACGAAGCTCTCCAGCAACAGCGCACGAACCCCGTAGGTGCTTTCCCAGTCCCTCGCCACCACCGGCGCGCTCAATCCGAGCACGTGCGAGGCCAGATTGTTCACCCGCACCTGCGGGGCAATCAAGAACCGGCTGTTGCTCACCACCGAGCCCAGGTTCGCCCGCCGCTCAGGCTCGCTCCAGCCAATGAAGGCATCGCGCGCCGATACACGCCACGCCGCCGATTGAAACCCCAGCGCTCCCACCACCCCATGGCGCGCACTCATCACCAAATAACGCAACTGCCGCCCGCACAACTTGGGCGCCCCAAGATAATGTTCGCGCTGCAACAACGAACGCCATCTCCGGTGCGCTTCACCTTGACGGTCCTCCACACGCAGCAATTCGATCCTTCCCAGAGGGACGGGGTCGGGACGGGGTCGTGCCTGTATAACTGTGAGAGGGACGGGGTCGTGCCTGTATAACTGTATATTGATGTATTCTGTGTTCCATGGCTCGCAAACCCCGCCTCCATGTGCCCGGTGGCCTGTACCACGTCATCCTGCGCGGCAACGCCCGCCAGGACGTG
>JBJXGQ010000087.1:0-38836 GCA_046160525.1 Burkholderiales bacterium | reverse complement strand
CATATAGGTGCAACTGAATGCCAGAGTGCCTGCCGATGCTGCCTGTCACGAGACCTCCCACGAGCTGCGGGCGGAAATGCTCGAACAGGCGCATGCTGTCGCGCGCAAGGGCGCGCAGCGAAGCCAGACGGTCTTGGTGTTCGCCGGCATGATAAAGCGCTTGGTAACGGATCAACGCGCTTTCAATTTCCTCGTTTCCCGGCAGGTTGCGAGAACCGGGGGCGCCCAGTTGGCGCGCGGCCTTGCGTTTCGCGGCTCCGAAATCCGTGACACCGTCCTCGGCGATGATGCGGGCGGCCTGGTGCGCAATGCGTTCTCGCATTTGTTCCTTGGCGCCGCTGTCTCCTCGTGTCATGATCGCTGGTTACATTTGTGTTGGTCAGTACAACTCGCCCTGCTTATCGTCCGAAGGTTTGGGCGTGATGCCTACCGCGTTGCCAGGGATGCCATCGGCTTCCGGCGGGAGGTTCTCTTGGTAGAAGTACTCCAGGATGGACCCGGTACCTTGTTCTTCGTGTAATCCAGTATCCGGATTGACTCGTATGGCGACGACACCGTTGGGGATTTTCGGTAGTTCCTGCGGGATATTCTTCAATGCGGCGCCCATGTAGGTGATCCATATGGGTAACGCGGCCTGCGATCCCGTCTCGCCAGAGCCCAGCGAGCGCGGTGTATCGAACCCCATCCAGGCCACCGCGGCTAGGCGCCTCTGAAAGCCCGCGAACCAAGCATCCATCTGATCGTTCGTTGTCCCGGTTTTGCCTGCAATGTCGCCGCGGCCCAATTGCAGCGCGCGTGCGCCCGTGCCCCCGCGTATGACGTCTTGCATCATGCTGAACATCACGAAAGCATTGCGCGGGTCGATGGCTTGCGGAGCGCCGGCCCCCGCTCGCGGAGGCTGCGCCCGGCTCAATACCTTGCCCTCGGAATCCTCCACGCGCGAGATAAAGAAGGAGGAAACGCGGTACCCGCCATTGGCGAATACCGAATAGCCCGTCGCAAGCTCCAGGGGCGTCACCGAACCGGCACCCAAGGCCATGGGTAGATAAGCCGGATGGTGCTTGGCGTCGAAGCCAAAGCGCGTGATGTAGTCTTGGGCGTACTGCGTGCCAATCGCGCGAAGAATGCGGATGGACACCAGATTCTTCGATTTGGTGAGCGCCACACGCATGCGTATGGGGCCATCGTATGTCCCGTCGAAATTCTTGGGTTCCCAGCTTGCTGAACCGGTTTCGGCCGAATCGAAACTCAGGGGAGCATCGTTGATGATCGTGGCTGGCGTGAAGCCTTTCTCCAGTGCCGCGGAGTAGATGAAGGGTTTGAAACTCGATCCGGGTTGCCGCTGGCTTTGCGTTACATGGTTGTACTTGTTGCGCAAGTAGTCGAAGCCACCGACGAGCGCGCGAATGGCCCCGGTCTCCGGATCCATGGCGACCAGGCCCGCTTCCACCAACGGCACTTGGGCCAGTTCCCACACTTCCTTCTCGTTCTTGCGAACCCGGATGAAAGCGCCCCGGCGAATTTTCTTGTTGGCCGACGCCTTGTCGCTCAGGTAGGGTTTTGCGAGTTTCAAGGCATCGGCACCCATCTCTATGGTTTCGCCACCTTTAAGGTATGCCTTGAGGTTCTTTGGATTTGCCTCGAGCACCAGGGCTATTTGAATGTCATCACTGTCTTCCCGGTCCTGCAGAAAATCCGCCAAATCATCTTCGGTGGCGTCTTGGGGTAATTCCTGGAACCCCTCGGCTCCGCGGTAGCCGTGCCTGCGGTCGTAGTCCAGCACTCCTTTGCGCACGGCCAAATACGCCGCCTCTTGGTGTGCTTTATTGAGAGTCGTGAACACACGAATGCCGTGGGTGTAAGTTTTCTCGCGGTATTGTTCAAAGACCGCTTGGCGGACCATCTCGTTGAAATGGTCGGCATGGCTCGCGTCACTCGTCTGTTCCTTCTTGACGTGTAACGTTTCAGCTGCCGCCTGCTTATGCTGGACTTCTGTGATGAACTTCAACTCGCGCATGCGGCGCAAAACATAGTGCTGGCGTTGCGTGGCGCGTTGCCGGTTGACGACGGGATTGTATTTGGATGGCGCCTTGGGCAGCCCGGCCAGCATAGCCATCTCCGAAATGCTCAAGTCCTTTAAATTCCTGCCGAAGTAGGCCTGGGCTGCGGCGGCAAAACCATAGGCGCGTTGCCCAAGATAGATTTGATTCACGTACAGCTCGAGAATTTGGTCCTTGGTTAGGCTGTGTTCAATCTTGAAGGCGAGTAGGGCTTCGTTGAACTTGCGGCTAAAGGTCCTCTCGGAGCTCAAGAAGAAGTTACGAGCTACTTGCATGGTTATTGTGCTAGCGCCTTGCTTGGCTTCACCAGCCGTGAAATTAGCCAATACCGCTCTTAGGATGCCCACATAGTCGATGCCACCATGTTCGTAGAAACGCTCATCCTCCGCCGCGATGATGGCCTGTCGCAGGGGCAAGGGAACCTCCTGGATACGCACCACCGCACGGCGTTCTTCCCCGAATTCGCCTATGAGCAGCCCTTCGTCGCTAAAAATGCGCAGAGGGACCTTGGGGCTGTACTGCGTGAGTGCCTCAAGGGACGGCAGTTTGGGATAGGCCAGGGCGACCGCGAACCCAACGAAAAAAATGGAGGCCAGGAGCAATGATCCTAGGCCAAGTACGGGAACTAACCACCATCGGTTGGGCATCTGGAGCGCTTTCAAGAATTCTTGTGGGTGGTGGGAGGTGCATTCTATCTTCGCAAACTTTTCCTGAAAACTTTAGCGCACGCGCCGATATAGCGGCCAGGACCCCTCAAACATACGGCGATCAATCCATCCCATGTTGACTGCGAGACTACCAGAAGCACTACGATTCAACGGCGATGCCCTCGCCAACCTGTTCAAGGCCCAAACGCCGCCCATGATCGGTGTGGATATCAGTTCGTCCTCTGTCAAGATGGTCGAACTGGTGTCGGCGGGCAGAGGACGCTACCGTTTGGAGCGCTACGCCATCGAGGCGCTCCCCAAGGACGCTGTTGTGGATGGCAACGTCATGAACCTCGAAGCGGTGGGCGAGACCCTTCGCCGGGGCTGGAAGCGCATGGGCACCCGCGTGAAGAACGTGGCCATGGCGCTGCCCTCGGCGCAGGTCATTACCAAGAAAATTCTTGTACCGGCGGGCTTGCGCGAAGAGGATCTTGAGGTTCAAGTCGAAAGCGAGGCCAATCAATACATTCCTTTTGCGCTGGAGGAGGTCAATCTCGACTTCCAGGTCTTGGGCCCGAGTGCCACCAACCCAGAGG
This sequence comes from Burkholderiales bacterium, assembly GCA_046160525.1. Classification (GTDB taxonomy): domain Bacteria; phylum Pseudomonadota; class Gammaproteobacteria; order Burkholderiales; family SHXO01; genus SHXO01. The sequence continues at coordinate 35,533 of JBJXGQ010000087.1, read as the reverse complement.
AAATGGAGGTATTGATCGCCGCTTCCCGCAAGGAGAAGGTCGAAGACCGGGTGGCCTGCGCCGAAGTCAGCGGGCTCAAGGCGGTGGTGATGGACATCGACTCCTTCGCGGCGCAAAACGCCTTTGAAGTCATTCAGACCGCATTACCGGGCGGCGGCAAGGACCAAGTCATCGCCTTGGTCGATATTGGTGCTTCCTTGATGAACATTAACGTCTTGCGCAACAACCAAAGCGTTTATATGCGCGAGCAGCCCTTTGGCGGCAACCAGCTCACGCAAGAAATCCAGCGCCACTACAACTTGTCCTTGGAAGAAGCCGAGGCGGCCAAGCGCGGCGGGGGCCTTCCGGAGACCTATGAGGCGGAGGTTGTGCAGCCGTTCATGGAAACCTTGGCTTCGGAAGTGACCCGTGCCCTGCAATTTTTCTTTACCTCGACTCAGTACACCGCGGTCCATCATATTTTCCTATCCGGCGGGTGCGCGACACTTCCAGGGCTCGACGATGTGGTAGCACGGCGAACCAATGTGACGACCCACATCGCCAACCCATTTTCCGCCATCGAGATCTCGCCAAAAATTAAATCCCGGCAGCTCGACCAAGATGCACCTGCCTTAGTGGTTGCCTGCGGTTTGGCGCTGAGGAGATTCGACCAATGATTCCAGTCAACCTACTGCCGCACCGAGCGCAAAAACGGGCGGCGCAAAAAAAGCAATTCATCGTCATGGCGGCGGCCATGGCCCTCGTGGGCATCGGCGTGGTGGTTCTTGTGCATGGGTTCCTTGCCCAGAAAATCGATACGCAACTGAGCCGAAACAAGTATCTGGACGGCGAGATCGCAGCCCTCGACAAGCAGATTGACGAAATCAAGAAGCTCAAGGAGCAAACTCAGTCCTTGCTCGCCCGTAAGAAAGTGGTAGAGGCTTTGCAGTCGAACCGAACGGAAGCGGTTCGCGTATTGGACCAGTTGGTCAGGCAGCTACCGGAAGGGTTACACCTCAAGGCGATCAAGCAGACTGGCGATATCGTCAACGTTCAAGGGTATGCCACTTCCAATGCTCGCGTGTCTACCCTGATGCGTAACTTCGAGGCCTCCCCATGGTTGGAGAGTCCTCAATTGGTGGAAATAAAAGCGAGCAAGTTAAACGAAAGCCCGATTAGCGAGTTCAGCGTCAACGTGAAGATAACGCGAACGCACCAAGAGGGCGGCGGCGATGAAAAAACGGCGGCGGGCCGGCCAGGCGCGGCGCCCGCCCCTTCACACTCTACCAAGGGCTAGGTCATGACATTCGACGAACTTAACCGCCTAAACCCGAAGGAAATCGGCTCCTGGCCGGTTTTGCCGAAGCTGGGTGCGTTGCTCGCGGTGCTCCTCGTCATCGTTGGCGGGGGCTATTGGTTCGACTGGGCTAACCAGTGGAACGAATTCACGGCCGCGAGGAACAAGGAAGCGGATCTGCGGGCTTCGTTCTTGGACAAGAAACGGCAAGCCATAAACCTCGATGCCTACACCAAACAACTCAGGGACATCGAGCAATCCTTTGGAGCGATGCTCAAGCAGCTACCGAACAAAGCAGAAATGGAAGCCTTGCTTTCGGATATCAACCAAGCGGGTTTGGGGCGTGGTCTACAGTTCGACTTGTTCAGGCCGGCGGAGAAGGAAATTTTCTACGACTTTTACGCCGAACTGCCCATCACCATCAAGGTTTCGGGAAATTATCACGACGTTGGGTCCTTCACCAGCGACGTTGCGCAGCTACCTAGGATCGTAACGCTAAACAATGTGTCCATGGCTGCCGATAAGGAAGGCAAGTTGGTAATGGAAGCCGTCGCAAGAACCTTTCGTTACCTCGACGAAGAGGAAATGATGGGCCAACGCCAGGCCGCCAAGGAAAAGTTAGCGAAGAAGGGTAATAAGTGATACGAACCTTAGCGATAGCACTATGTAGCGTCCCCTTTTTGGTGGCGTGCGGAAGCGGCGAATTTCAAGATCTCAAGGAGTTCGTCAATCAAGAGGGGAGTGCCCTGCGCGGAAAGGTCGAGCCCTTGCCGCAGGTGGCTCCTTACGAAGCTTTTGCGTATAACGCCTTTGAACTGCCCAACCCATTCGCTGCCCGCAAGAAGGAGGCTAACAAAGCCGCCGCGGGCCTTGGGCCGTTGCCTGACACGGACCGCAAGCGCGAGGCGCTCGAGGCGTTTCCGCTCGAAAGCCTAAAGATGGTCGGAGTGCTGGAGCGGGGGAATCATCACTGGGCGATCATCAAGACGCCCGACCGGAACCTCTACCGGGTACACACCGGAAATTATGTGGGGCAAAACTTCGGCAAGATCACGATGGTTACGGACGGTAACGTGACCATCCAAGAGCTCATTCAAGACACCACCACCGGAAGCTGGAGCGAGCGAACCAGCACGCTGCAATTACTCGAGCAAGAGGAGCCAAATAAATGACGTGCGATTCAGTGTCTCGCTTCATGGGAATTATCTACGCGGCGGCGGTTACCCTGGCGCTCGCTGCCGGTGCGTATGCACAAGATGCGAAACCGGAGAACGCGCTGCAGAGTATCGACGTGGAGAACCAAAACGGCAAGATTGTCGTTAAACTCAAACTCAAACAACCGCTATCGAGCGCTCCGGCGGGATTTAGCTTGTCGAACCCCGCGCGGGTTGCTTTCGACTTTCCCTTAATGGTGAATGAGACTGGCCACACCTCCCAGGAAGTGAGCGAGGGCGACTTGCGATCCATACGCGTTGGCGAGGGCGGAAACCGCACAAGGCTGGTGTTCAATCTGTCCCGGTCCATGGTCTACGACGCCAAGGTGGACGGGCAGAATGTCGTGATTACGCTGGCGGCAGGTACCGGAAAGGAAGCGGCCCGCTTTGCCGATGCCAAGGCGGAGAAACAACCTCATTCCGTTAAAAAGCTGGACTTCAAGCGCGGCCGCAACAACGAGGGCCAGGTCGTGATAGAGTTGTCGGACACTGGAACGGGGATCGATATCCGCCAGCAAGGCAAGAACGTTATTGTCGATCTGCTGCAGACAGATCTGGCGAAGGCCTTGGAAAAGCGCTTCGATGTGACGGACTTTGGTACTCCCGTGGAATACTTCGAGGCAACTTCCGTGGGCGAGCACACCCGCATCACCATTCACGGCAAGGGCAAGTGGGAACAAGCGGCTTACCAAACCGATAACCGGTTCGTAGTGGAGCTCAAGCCTTTTGTCGAAGGGGCGGGTAACCAGCGCAAAACCGGCTTTACCGGAGAAAAGCTCTCGCTGAATTTCCAGAACGTCGAAGTGCGGGCCGTGCTGCAAGTCATCGCCGACTTCACGGGACTTAACATCGTAACCAGCGATACGGTGTCAGGAAGTCTCACCTTGAGATTGAAGGACGTACCCTGGGATCAAGCCCTCGACGTGGTCTTGACGGCGAAGGGTTTGGACATGCGTAAGAACGGCAACGTGGTCTGGATTGCCCCTCGTGACGAACTTGCCACGAAGGAAAAGCTGGCCTACGAGTCGCAAAGCCAGATCCAGGATCTCGAGCCGGTGCGCACGGAAAGTTTTCAACTGAACTATCAAAAGGCCGAGGCAATCCAGAAGCTCATCACGGACGATAAACAAAGGGTTTTGTCCAAGCGGGGCAGTGCGGTCGTTGACCCGCGTACCAATACCCTATTCGTCCAAGAGACCTCCAGTAAGCTTGAGGAGGTGCGTGATCTTATCAAGCAGATCGATGTCCCGGTGCGGCAAGTGTTGATCGAGTCGAGGATCGTCGAAGCTAAAGATACGTTCGCCAGAAACATCGGCGCCCGCTTGGGCACTATCGATGTAGCCGCCTTAAGCGGAGGGGTCAACGGCGGGCGCATCTCCAATGGAGTTCGAGCCGTGGTGGGTGGCAGCGCGCGAAGCATGGGTGTGACCAATGGCTACGTCGAAGACTACTCCCAGAGTTTCTTTCCAGACTCCTTTAGCGTGAACATGCCTGCCGGAGGTATCAACGGCGTTTCGGCCGGCCAGTTTGGACTGAGTCTGTTCAATTCCGCGATGACGCGATTCCTCAACCTGGAAGTGTCCGCGCTTCAGGCTGACGGCAAGGGCAAAATCATCTCCAGTCCGCGTGTCATCACGGCGGATAACGTCGAGGCCATCATCGAGCAAGGAACCGAGATTCCGTACCAAGTCTCCTCCAGCAGCGGTGCGACCAGCATATCGTTTCGCAAAGCCACGCTAAGTCTTAAAGTCAAGCCGCAGATTACGCCGGACGATAACGTCATCATGAAGCTAGAGGTGCACAAGGATAGCGTGGGCCAGAATACGACGGCGGGACCCTCCATAGACACCAAGCAAGTGCTCACCGAGGTGCTGGTGGAAAACGGAGGCACCGTGGGTATCGGCGGTATCTACACCCAAGACGAAGACAAGGCCGTGACGAAAGTTCCTTTTCTCGGAGACATTCCCATCATTGGCTCCTTCTTCAGGACCGAAACATCGAAGAATGATCGCAGGGAGCTCCTGATCTTCGTAACGCCTAAGATCATGCGCGACAACGTGACTACACGGCAGTAACCCAGCGTACTTACCCATGACGGCCCGCCAAGCCTAACTTGGCGGGCCGTTGTGTTTTCTAGCCCGCATTTCTCACAGGGGCGCGGGTGCAGGCGAGGAAAGTGATGTTCGATTCCTGATGAACCTTGGATAAAGTAGGAGGAATTACAAATCGGGGCGACCTGTGAGAAATGCGGGCTAGGGGAGCGATTCGTTAGAATGGTCCCATGCGCAGACCTTCCTATCCCTTTGCATCGCAATCCTCGTCCCAATCGAAGAGCTTCTCGCGAAACATTTTTCTCGTGGGCATGATGGGCGCGGGGAAGACTTCCGTGGGGCGCCTGATGGCCAAGCGCTTGGGGAAGATGTTCTATGACTCTGACCAGGCGATCGAATCGAGGACGGGGGTCAAGATCCCGGTGATCTTCGATGTGGAGGGCGAAGCCGGTTTTCGCCAAAGAGAGTGCGCCGTCATCGAGGAGCTGTCGGGGCTGGAGGGGATCGTGCTCGCTACGGGCGGAGGTGCCGTCCTGAATGAACGCAACCGCGAGTTTTTGCGTAGCCGCGGTGTCGTGGTGTACCTGCGGGCGTCGGTGCAGGATCTTTGGAATCGTACGCGGCAAGACAAGAATAGGCCCTTACTACGCACCGCCGATCCGCGCGCTCGTCTCGCCGAATTGCACGCCCAGCGCGATCCCATTTATCACGAGTTAGCCCACGTAACCATCGATACAGGGCGCCAGAGTTTGCGTTCGCTGGTCGAGCGCCTGGAATACCGCTTGACTAGCTCGCAGGGCGCGTCCCCCGAGGCGCAAGCGGGCATGCAGGGAACTTAGAGTGCGGACGATTCAAGTTGACCTAGGCGAGCGGGCATACCCCATCCATGTGGGGGCGGATTTGCTGGCGGGCGATTGCATAGGCCGCCATCTCATGCAGCCACGGGTGGCGGTTGTCACCAACCCCACCGTGGAGCGCTTGTATTTCAATGTGCTCGCGCAACCTCTCCAGGCCCAAGGCGTGGACGTCTTGAAAATCGTCGTCCCCGATGGCGAGGCCTACAAAACCTGGGAGACGCTAAACCTTGTCTTCGACCAACTGCTCGCCCACCGCTGCGAGCGCAAGACCACGCTCATCGCCCTGGGCGGCGGGGTGATCGGAGACATTACCGGGTTCGCGGCCGCGAGCTACCAGCGCGGCGTGCCTTTTATCCAGATTCCGACCACGCTTTTGGCCCAGGTGGATTCCTCCGTGGGCGGCAAGACCGGCATCAACCACCCCCGTGGAAAAAACATGATCGGTGCCTTCTACCAGCCGCGCCTGGTGCTGGCCGATACCGCTACGTTGGCCACCCTTCCCGAGCGAGAAATGAAGGCTGGTCTGGCCGAGGTGATCAAATACGGTCTAATCTGGGACGCGCAATTCTTTGCATGGCTGGAAGACAACCTCGAAGCCTTGCTCGCAAAAGACCAGACTGCCTTGGAACATGCCATCACGCGCTCCTGCGAGATCAAGGCTCAGGTGGTGGGGCAAGACGAACGCGAAACGGGTATTCGGGCCATCCTCAACCTTGGGCACACCTTTGGCCACGCCATCGAGGCGGGCCTGGGCTTCGGAGCTTGGTTGCACGGCGAGGCGGTTGCCGCCGGTATGGTCATGGCGGCCCAGCTTTCCCGCGCCATGGGCGATCTGGCCAGTGCGGACCTTGACCGCATCCTGGCTATTCTCGGGCGCGCCGGGCTTCCCGTATCGGGCCCCGCGCTGGGGGTTGGCCGCTATCTTGAACTGATGGGAATGGACAAGAAAGTCGAGGCTGGGAAGCTGCGGCTGGTGCTCTACAAGAAGATCGGTGCGGCCCACGTGAGTGCTGATTTTCCGCGCCATCACCTGGAAGTCGTGCTCGCCGCGGCCGGCCCATAACGGCCTGTAAGCGGGCATGAAGTTCCGTCTCCGTATTGAAGGACCTCGCCTCGCCGGGTAGACTTGAAGGTTCCCGCTGCGTAATCGCAAGGCGCTTAACCACGGTCCGGTCCATGGAAGCCCCTGGCTCGTGGCGGGCAATTCGATCCCGTATTCCGCCAACGCGGCCGTGCCGTGAAGGCAGAGGTGCCACCATGACTCATTCGATGCCTGAAGCGCAAGGGTTGTACGACCCGCGAAACGAACACGACGCCTGTGGCGTGGGCTTTGTCGCCCATATCAAGGGCAAGAAATCCCATACCATCGTGGAGCACGGCCTCCAGATCCTGCGCAACCTTACCCATCGCGGCGCGGTGGGGGCGGATCCCTTGGCGGGCGATGGCGCGGGCATCTTGATCCAGATGCCGGACCAGTTCTTCCGCGAGGAAATGGGCAAGCAGGGGGTAACCCTTCCTCCCCTGGGTGAGTATGGGGTGGGCATTGTCTTCTTGCCGCAGGAACCCGCCTCCCGCATCGCCTGCGAGTACGAGATCGAGCGCGCCATCAAGGACGAAGGCCAAGTCCTTCTGGGCTGGCGCGACGTCCCGCGCGACAACGCGGGATTGGGTGAAACAGTCAAGAGGATCGAGCCGGTAATCCGGCAGGTATTCATAGGGCGCGGGGGCGGGGTGACGGTGACCGATGCCCTGGAACGCAAGCTCTACATCATTCGCAAGTCCTCCGGACACGCCATCCAGGCCCTAAAGCTGGCCCATGGCAAGGAGTTCTATGTTCCTTCCATGTCCGCCCGCACCGTGGTCTACAAGGGCATGTTGCTGGCGCATCAGGTGGGCACTTACTACCGCGATCTGCAAGACTCTCGCGTGGTGTCGGCCCTGGCCTTGGTGCACCAGCGCTTCTCCACGAACACCTTTCCCACTTGGGATCTGGCTCACCCCTTCCGCATGATCGCCCATAACGGTGAGATCAATACCCTGCGCGGAAACGTCAATTGGATTCGCGCCCGCCAGGGGGCCATATCGAGCCCCATCCTCGGAGAGGATCTGAAGAAACTCTGGCCGCTGATCTACGACGGCCAGTCGGACTCCGCTTCCTTCGACAACGCCCTGGAACTGCTGGTGATGGGTGGTTATTCCGTGGCCCACGCCGTGATGATGATGATTCCCGAGGCCTGGGAAGGGCACACCCATATGGACGCCAACCGGCGCGCCTTTTACGAGTACCACGCGGCCATGATGGAGCCCTGGGATGGCCCCGCCGCTATTGCCTTCACCGACGGCAAACAGATTGGCGCGACCCTGGATCGCAACGGCTTGCGCCCCGCGCGTTACATCGTCACCGATGACGACTTGGTGGTGATGGGTTCGGAGTGCGGCTGCTTGCCCATTCCCGAGGAGCGCATCATCAAGAAGTGGCGCTTGCAGCCCGGCAAGATGTTCCTGGTGGACTTGGAAGCCGGGCGCATCATCGACGACATGGAATTGAAGGAAGCCCTGGCCAAGACCAAGCCCTACCGCGAGTGGATCGAGCGTATCCGTATCAAGCTCGACGACATTCCCGCGAAGAACCACACTCCCGCGCCCTCGAAGGAAACGCTGCTGGACCGCCAGCAGGCCTTCGCCTACACCCCGGAGGACATCAAGTTCATCCTGACCCCCATGGGCAGCAACGGCGAAGAACCCATCGGTTCCATGGGCAACGACTCGCCGCTCGCCGTGCTCTCGGACAAGAACAAGACGCTCTATCACTACTTCAAGCAGTTGTTCGCCCAGGTGACCAACCCGGCTATCGATCCCATCCGCGAAGAGTTGGTGATGTCCTTGGTGTCCTTCATCGGTCCCAAGCCCAATTTGCTGGGCATCGACGAAGTCAACCCGCCTTTGCGCCTGGAAGTGAGCCAACCGGTGCTGGACTTCGAGCAGATGGAAACCATCCGCCACATCGAGTTGCACACCCAGGGCAAATTCAAATCCTACGAACTGGATCTCACCTATCCCGTGGCTTGGGGTAAGGAAGCCATCGAAGCGCGGCTGGCCAGCTTGTGCGCCATGGCGGAAGACGCGGTTCGGAGCGGCTACACCATACTGATTCTCTCCGACCGCAAGACCGATCGCGAGCGCGTGGCCATTCCGGCGCTGCTGGCGGTGTCTTCCGTTCACCAGCACTTGGTCAACCGCGGCTTGCGCACTTCCACCGGCCTGGTGGTGGAAAGCGGCTCGGCGCGCGAGGTACACCACTTCGCATTGCTCGGTGGCTATGGTGCCGAAGCCGTGCATCCCTATCTCGCCTTCGAGACCGTGCTGCAATTGGCCGAGGACGGAAAGTTGGGCGGCGTGGACGGCAAGAAGGCCTGCAAGAGTTTCGTCAAGGCGGTGGGCAAGGGCCTGCGCAAAGTCATGTCCAAGATGGGCATCTCCACCTACATGTCCTACACCGGCGCGCAGATATTCGAGGCCGTCGGCTTGTCGCGGGCGCTGGTGGATAAATATTTCGCTGGCACCACCTCCAACGTGGAAGGCATCGGTGTGTTCGAAGTGGCGGAAGAGGCTATACGCGTTCATAAGAGTGCCTTCGGCGGCGACCCCGTGCTGGCGCAACAGTTGGAAACGGGCGGCGAGTACGCCTTCCGCGTGCGCGGCGAGGAACACATGTGGACCCCGGACGCCATCGCCAAGCTGCAGCATTCCACGCGGCAAAACTCCTACGCCACCTACAAGGAGTACGCGCAGATCATCAACGACCAGAGCAAGCGCCACATGACCTTGCGCGGGTTGTTCGAATTCAAGACCGATCCATCGAAGGCGGTGCCCATCGAAGAGGTCGAACCCGCCAGCGATATCGTGAAGCGCTTCGCCACCGGAGCCATGTCGCTAGGTTCCATCTCGACGGAGGCCCACACCACTCTGGCCATTGCCATGAACCGCATTGGCGGCAAGTCCAACACCGGCGAAGGCGGCGAAGACCGCCAGCGCTACGCGCCCGTCAAGGCGGGCGAAACGCTGCTTTCTCGCATCGGTCATGGCCGTATCGAGCGTGACATCGAATTGAAGGAAGGCGATTCGCTCAAGTCCAAGATCAAGCAAGTGGCCTCGGGGCGCTTTGGTGTCACCGCTGAATATCTGGCCAGTGCCGAACAGATTCAAATCAAGGTGGCGCAAGGGGCAAAGCCCGGCGAGGGCGGGCAATTACCCGGCAAGAAGGTTTCCGAATACATCGCCGAATTGCGCTACTCCACGCCAGGAGTGGAACTGATCTCGCCGCCGCCGCATCACGATATTTATTCGATCGAAGATCTGGCGCAGTTGATCCACGACTTGAAAAACGCCAATCCGAAAGCGTCCATCAGCGTCAAGCTGGTATCCGAGATCGGTGTGGGGACGGTGGCCGCGGGCGTGGCGAAAGCCAAGTCCGACCACGTCACCATCGCTGGGCACGACGGTGGCACGGGGGCGAGCCCCTGGAGTTCCATCAAGCACGCAGGATCCCCGTGGGAGTTGGGCCTGGCGGAAACGCAACAGACCCTCGTGCTCAACCGCTTGCGCGGCCGTATCGCCGTGCAGGTGGACGGGCAATTGAAGACAGGCCGCGACGTCGCCATCGGCGCCATCCTGGGCGCGGACGAATTCGGTTTCGCCACCGCGCCGCTGGTGGTCACCGGTTGCATCATGATGCGCAAGTGCCACCTCAACACCTGCCCTGTCGGTGTGGCGACGCAAGATCCGCTGTTGCGCAAGAAATTCCGCGGACAGCCCGAGCACGTCATCAACTATTTCTTCTTCGTCGCGCAAGAGCTGCGCGAGATCATGGCACAACTGGGCGTTCGCACCATGGACGAGCTTGTGGGCCGCACGGATCTTCTCGACATGAAGAAGGGTGTCGAGCACTGGAAGGCAAAGGGCTTGGATTTCAGCCGCATTTTCTACATGCCGAACATGCCCGCGGAGGTTTCGCGCTTCCACAACCAGACGCAGGATCACGGTTTGGAGAAGGCGCTGGATCACAGGCTCATCGAGCTCGCGCGCCCGGCCTTGGAGCGCAAGGAAAAGGTTGTCATAGAAACGCCCATTCGCAACATCAACCGCACCGTGGGCACCATGCTCTCGGGCGAAATCGCCCAGCGTTATGGCCATGACGGATTGCCGGATGAGACCGTCCACGTGCGTCTGGCGGGTTCGGCTGGGCAAAGCTTCGGCGCGTTCCTCGCGAAGGGTGTGTGGCTGGATCTCATCGGCGAGACCAACGACTACTGCGGGAAAGGCTTGTCTGGAGGGCGCATCTGCGTGCAGCCATCGGCCAAGTTCCGCGGGGAGGCGACCGACAATATGATCACGGGCAACGTCGTGCTCTACGGCGCCATCGCGGGCGAGGCGTATTTTCGCGGTGTGGCTGGCGAGCGTTTCGCCGTGCGCAACTCCGGTGCGCACGCAGTGGTGGAAGGCGTGGGCGATCACGGATGCGAATACATGACGGGTGGTACCGTGGCGGTGCTGGGCATCACGGGGCGTAATTTCGCGGCGGGTATGTCAGGCGGCATCGCTTACGTACTGGATCTCGATAGCCAGTTCGCCAAGCGTTGCAACAGCTCCATGGTGACTCTGGAGCCAGTGCTGCCGGCGAGCGAACAAGAAGCCAAGTTGCCGGGCGATCTGTGGCATAGGGGCGAGGCCGACGAGGTCGTGCTGAAGCGTCTCATTGAGCATCACGTTCGTTACACCGGCAGCGTATGGGGGAAAGAGATCGTGGAAAAGTGGCCGCACTACCGCACGCGTTTCGTGAAGGTGTTTCCAAACGAGTACCGCCGCGCACTCGGCGAGATGGCGAGCAAGCACAGCAAGCTGGCCGCATAGAGAACTGGATAAGGTATGGGAAAGGTAACCGGATTTCTGGAATATCAACGCCTGCAAGAGGCCGCGCAGGCCAAGGGCGAGAGGATCAAGCATTACCGCGAGTTCGTCGGCCACCTCAGCGATCAGGAGGCCGGGGTACAAGGCGCGCGTTGCATGGATTGCGGCATTCCGTTCTGCATGAGCGGATGCCCGGTCAACAACATCATCCCCGACTGGAACGATCTCGTTTACAAGCAAAACTGGAAGGAGGCGCTCGACACGCTGCACTCCACCAATAATTTCCCCGAGTTCACCGGGCGCGTGTGCCCCGCGCCCTGCGAGGAAGCCTGCACCCTCAATATCAACAACGACCCGGTCGGCATCAAGTCCATCGAGCATGCCATCATCGACAAGGGCTTCGAGAATGGCTGGGTCACGCCACGGATCGCCCAGACCAAGACGGGAAAGAAGGTCGCCGTAGTGGGCTCTGGCCCCGCGGGTTTGGCGTGCGCACAGCAATTGGCGCGCTCGGGCCATTCGGTCACCGTGTACGAGAAGAACGACCGCATCGGCGGGCTTCTGCGCTATGGCATCCCCGATTTCAAAATGGAGAAATGGCTCATCGACCGCCGCATGCAGCAGATGTCCAGCGAGGGAGTCGAGTTTCGCACCAACGTATGCGTGGGCGATCTGGGAGCCGTGAAGGGCGTGGGCAGCAGCGCCACCGAAACCGTTTCCGTGCAAAAACTCAACGAGGAATACGATGCCGTGGTGCTCGCGGGCGGTGCCGAGCATCCGCGCGACCTACCCATTCCTGGGCGCGATCTCAACGGCGTGTACTTCGCCATGGAATTTTTGCCGCTACAAAACAAGCGCGTCGCAGGCGATTCCGGCGTGCCGGATCTGTGGGCCAAGGGTAAGCACGTGATCGTCATCGGCGGGGGTGACACTGGTTCGGACTGCGTGGGCACTTCCAACCGCCACGGTGCCAAGTCCGTCACGCAATTCGAAGTGATGCCCCAGCCGCCCAAAATCGAACAAGGTAATCCGGTGTGGCCTTATTGGCCCATGAAGTTGCGCACTTCGTCTTCTCACGAGGAAGGGGCAAAACGGGATTTCGCGGTTTCCACCAAACTCTTCAAGGGCGAGGGCGGCAAGGTCAAGTCCCTCGTTGCCGCGCGCGTGGAGTGGAAGAAAGATCCGGCAAGCGGCCAGATGAAGATGAGTGAGGTTCCTGGCAGTGAATGGGAAATGCCCGCGGATCTCGTCCTGCTCGCCATGGGTTTCGTCAACCCGGTACACCAAGGCATGCTCGACCAACTGGGTGTGGCTTACGACGCGCGCGGTAACGTGCGCGCTAGCACCGAGGACAAGAATAGCTACTACACGTCTTTGCCTAAGATCTTCGCCGCCGGCGACATGCGCCGCGGCCAATCCTTGGTGGTGTGGGCCATTCGCGAAGGGCGCCAATGCGCGCGCTCCGTGGACGAGTTTCTCATGGGGCGCTCCGATCTGCCGCGGTAGGAGTGTAGGACGCGGTGTAACGACTCTCCTATCTCGCCTGGGATTGGGAATGGGCTGTCCCCAGCCCCCAGCCTCTAGCCCCCAGCCCCCGCCTTTCCAATGACCCGCCCAAAAAACGACATCATGCTGCGCGCTTTGTTGCGCGAGCCCGTCCCCTACACCCCCGTGTGGGTCATGCGGCAAGCAGGGCGCTATTTGCCCGAGTACAACGCGACGCGCGCACGGGCCGGAAGCTTCCTCAAGTTATGCCACAGCCCCGAGCTGGCGACCGAAGTCACCTTGCAACCACTGGCCCGCTTCAAGCTCGACGCCGCCATACTGTTCTCCGACATTCTCACCGTTCCCGACGCCATGGGTTTGGGACTGTATTTCGCCGAAGGCGAAGGTCCGCGCTTCCTGCATCCGCTGCGCGATGAAGCCAGCATCGCTAAATTGGCGGTGCCCGATGTTCACGATAAATTGCGCTACGTGATGGATGCCGTGCGCTCCATTCGCACAGCCCTGAAGGATACCGTACCGCTCATCGGGTTCTCCGGCAGTCCCTTCACCTTGGCTTGCTACATGATCGAGGGGCAAGGCAGCAGCGACTTCATCGAAACCAAGCGCATGCTCTACCGGCGCCCCGATCTCATGCACCGCATTCTGGACATCAATGCCCAGGCTGTGGTGCGCTACCTCAATGCCCAGATCGAAAGCGGCGCGCAGATCGTACAAATTTTCGACACCTGGGGTGGTAGCCTGACTCACGATGCCTTCCGCGAATTTTCCTTGCGCTACATCCGCGATATCGTCAGCCAATTGCACAGGAGCTACGATGGCCAGCGCGTGCCGTGTATTGTTTTCACCAAGGGCGGCGGCCTATGGCTGGAAGATCTCGCCGCCTGTGGTGCTGATGCACTGGGGCTCGATTGGACCATCGACATGGGTACCGCGCGCACTCAGGTAGGTGACCGGGTTGCGTTACAAGGCAACCTGGATCCTGGCGCGCTCTTCTCCAGTCCCGAGGTGATCAAGAAAGAAGTGCGCAAGGTGCTGGATGGCTTCGGCTCGGGTTCCGGCCATGTGTTCAACCTGGGCCATGGAATCTCTCAGCACACACCGCCGGAGAACGTTGCGGCGCTCGTGGATGCCGTGCACGACTTGAGCGCGGCTTACCACTAGATACTGCATCCTAGCCACGCACCGCACCGGGAACAATCCGGGGCGGCGTTGCAGTTCGCCGATGACGACGAGCCCATCAGAGTACGCGGGATAAAGCGAACTATCCGGCCACCCCTCTTTTCTATGGCACGATACCCATCCTATCCGCTTAAGGTCGAGGAGCACGACGATGAGATTCTTCCCAGCCAGATCCCTCAACCGTTGGATGGTGTTTACCTGCCTACTGTGGCCTGCCGTGCCGTCCATGGCCCAGCAGCAAATTCTGCGCATGGCGCCGCACTCGAATCTGACGGTGCTCGATCCTGTGTGGACAACAGCCTACATCACGCGCAACCACGGCTACATGATCTACGACACCTTGTTCGGCATGGACGGCAAGGGCAAGATCCAGCCACAAATGGTGGACAAGTGGGAGATTAGCAAGAACAAGAAGACATGGTCCTTCACCCTGCGCGACGGATTGGAATTTCATGACGGCAAGCCTGTTACCAGTGAAGACGTGATCGCCTCGCTCACTCGATGGGCGAAGCGCGATTCCATGGGTGAGCGGCTGATGGCCGTCACCGAGAAGATGGAGGCCGATGGCGCCAAGACTTTCCGCATCAAGCTCAAGGAGCCCTACGGTTTGGTGCTGGAGTCCTTGGGAAAACCCAGTTCCAACGTGCCCTTCATCATGCCCAAGCGCGTGGCCGAGACTCCGGCTGACAAGCAGATCGGGGAGTATGTGGGCTCCGGCCCCTTCGTGTTCGCGCAGAACGAATGGCGGCCGGGCGAAAAGGTGGTCTACCTCAAGAACGCCAAGTACAAGGCGCGCGCGGAGCCGCCTACCGGTACTGCCGGCGGAAAAATGGCGAAGGTGGACCGCGTGGAATGGCTCATCATCAAGGATCCCCAGACGCAGGCGAATGCGCTGGTGGCCGGCGAGATCGACGTCGTGGAGCAGCCGGCCTACGAGATGTTCAACTCGCTCAAGGCCAACAAGGATATTCAGATCGTCAACATGGTGCCCTTGGGGTACCAAGCAATGATGCGCTTCAATCATCTGCATCCGCCCTTCGACAACCCCAAGGTGCGGCAAGCCGCCATGGCGGCGTTGAACCAGCCCGCGTTTCTGCGCACGCAGGTTGGAGTCTCGGAACTTTATCGCACGTGTTTTTCCATGTTTCCGTGCAAGACGGCCTACGCATCGGAGAAGGGCATGGACTTCATCGCGAAGCCCGACATGAAGCGCGCACAGCAACTGTTGAGGGAATCCGGCTACGACGGTACGCCCGTCGTGATGATGCAGCCGACGGATCTGGTGGCGATCTCCAAGTTGCCGGTGGTGGGCGCGCAGTTGCTGCGGCAAGCGGGTTTCAAGGTGGACTTGCAAGCCATGGATTGGCAAACGCTGGTGTCGCGCCGCGCCAAGAAAGATCCGCCCAGCAAGGGAGGATGGAACATTTTCTTCACCGTGTGGGCGTCCGTGGACGGACTCAATCCAATGTCCATGAATGCCATCAATGCCTCCTGCGAGAGAGCTTGGTTTGGCTGGCCCTGCGACGAAGCGCTGGACAAGTTGCTGGGTACATTCGCCCGCTCCGATGACGACAAGGAGCGCAAGGCATTGGCCGAGCAGATTCAAGTTCGCGCCATGGAAATCGGTACCCACGCACCCCTCGGTGAATACCTGATTCCGCTGGCCGCGCGCAAAAACGTGAGGGGATTCGTGACGGGGTTTGTGCCGGTGATGTGGAATGTTTCTAAGGACTAGGGGCCAGGAGTCAGGGGTCGGGGAATAGGGAAAGGCGATGTGGGGGTTTTTGGGGAAGCGGTTGTTAGCTACGGTTCCAGTGTTGCTGGTGGTGGCTGTGGTTGTGTTCTTGTTACTGCGGCTCACACCGGGGGATCCGGCGGCTGTCATCGCGGGGGATAGCGCCACTACGGAACAAGTGGAGCAGATTCGCGCGGGGTTGGGGTTGAACCGTTCTATCCCGGTGCAGTTCGGGCTGTGGTTCGGGAACGTGTTGCGCGGTGATCTGGGCGAATCGTTTTTTTTCAAGAAGAACGTGTCGGAGTTGATCGCGCAGCGCATCGAACCTACGCTGGCGCTGGCGCTTTGCACGATTGTGTTGGCCATCGCGGTGGCGGTTCCCCTTGGTGTGCTGGCGGCGTGGCGTCATGGCGGCTGGCTGGATCGCGCGCTGATGGGTTTCTCCACCTTGGGGTTCTCCATTCCCGTGTTCGTGCTGGGTTATCTGTTGATCTGGATCGTCTCCATCAAGTTGCAGTGGCTGCCGGTGCAAGGTTACCGGCGCATCGGAGAAGGATTCGGGCCTTTCCTGCGTCACTTGATCCTGCCCAGCATCACCCTTAGCGTGATCTACATCGCTCTCATCGCACGTGTGACGCGGGCTTCGGTGGCCGAAGCGCTGACGGAGGATTACGTTCGCACCGCGCGCGCGAAGGGCCTGCCCGAACATATCGTGCTCGTTCGGCACGCGCTGGCGAACGCGGCGGTGCCCATCGTCACCGTAATTGGCATCGGCTTGGCGCTGCTGATCGGCGGTGTGGTAGTAACGGAGAGCGTGTACTCCATCCCCGGCCTGGGCCGCTTGACGGTGGACGCCGTGCTTGCCCGCGACTTCCCCACCATCCAAGGCGTGATTATGTTGTTCTCGGTGGCCTACGTACTCATCAACTTGCTGGTGGATCTTTCCTACATATTCTTCGATCCGAGGATACGTTACTGATGGCGGCCGCCACCTTGGCCGGTGCGCCCCTTCAGGCACCCGAGCCTACCTTCACCAAGGTACTGCGCAATACTTCCGTTCGCATCGGCGGTGTGTTGCTGTTTGTGCTGTGCATCGCCTCCTTGCTCGCTCCTTGGCTGGGCACCATCGACCCAACGCTGCTGGACCCAGAGAACCGCGATCTGCTGCCGGGCACCTCCGGCACGGTGATGCTGCTCACCGGGGAATCCTTTGCGCACACGTTCTGGATGGGCACTGACAGTTACGGCCGCGACATATATAGCCGCGTGCTCCATGGGGGCCAGGTCTCGCTCATCGTGGGTGTGGCCGTCGGGCTCCTGAGTCTTGCCTTCGGAATCGCCATCGGATTGACGGCGGGCTACTTCCGGTGGCTCGACGCGGTAGTGATGCGCGTGATGGACGGCCTGATGGCCATCCCCGGCATCTTGCTCGCCATAGCCTTGGTGGCCCTCTGGCAAGCCTCCATCCTGACGGTGATCGTGGCCATCACCATCCCGGAGATTCCGCGCGTCACGCGTCTGGTGCGCGCACTGGTCCTTTCCATTCGCGAGGAACTCTACGTCGAAGCGGCAAGGGCGGTGGGAACCACTCCCCTCAAACTTCTTTGGCGGCATGTTTTGCCCAACACCTTGGCACCGCTGATCGTGCAAGGCACCTACGTATGCGCATCCGCCATCCTGGTGGAAGCCATCTTGAGTTTTCTTGGAGTGGGGCTGCCCACGGACGTGCCCACCTGGGGCAACGTCATGGCCGAAGGCCGGCTGCAATTCAACCTCTTTCCCCACAACGTGCTATTCCCCGGTGTGTTCCTCGCGGTCACGGTGCTCGCGGTGAATATTCTCGGGGACGGATTGCGCGACACACTAGATCCGCGCTTCAACAAGCGGGGCGAGCGATGAGCGCTGCGGTGCTTCGCATCGAGGGCCTCACCGTGGAACTGCCCGCGCGCGCGGATCGCCGCCACGCAGTCAGTGGCATCAACCTGGAACTGCCCGAGGGCAAGGTGCTGTGCTTGCTGGGAGAATCCGGATCGGGGAAATCCGTCATCGCCTTTAGCATCATGCGCCTCCTCGCCACCCAACTCAGAGTCGCCAGCGGCCGCATCCTGTTCAACGGCGCGGACTTGCTGCAACTGCCTTCAGCCGCCATGCGGGCGCTGCGAGGACATCAACTGGGAATGATTTTCCAAGAGCCCATGACGGCGCTCAACCCCGTGATGACCTGCGGCATGCAATTGGACGAATTGCTTCGCCACCACACAGGCCTTGGCGCTGGCGCAAGGCGCGAACGGATCATGGCCATGCTGGATCGCGTGCGTTTGCCCGATGTCTCGCGCATGTTCAGCGCCTATCCGCACCAACTCTCCGGCGGCCAGCGCCAGCGCATCATGATCGCCATGGCGCTGATGCTCAAGCCGAAGCTGCTGATCGCGGACGAACCCACCACGGCGCTGGATGTCACCACGCAAGCCGAAATCCTCAAGCTCATTCGCGAGTTGCAAAAAGAAACCGGGACTGCGGTGCTGTTCATCACCCACGATTTTGGCGTTGTGGCTGAGATGGCCGATCAAGTCGCGGTGCTGGAGAAGGGTTTGTTGGTGGAAAGCGGCCCGGCGGAGGTGCTCCTGCGTTCCCCGGCCCAGGAGTACACCAAGCTACTGTTGCGCTCGGTGCCTTCCCTCACGCCCAAGAAAACCGCCGCGGAGACTGTTGGCGAGGTGGCCTTGCAGACGAAAGGGCTCACTCGCATCTTTCGGCGAGACGGTTGGTTTCGCAAGGGGCAGCCAGTGCGTGCCGTGGACCATGTGGACCTCGAAGTTCCGCGTAGCGAAACGTTAGCCGTGGTAGGCGAATCCGGTTCCGGAAAATCCACCCTTGCCCGCATGCTCGCGCAATTGTTGGAACCCAGCGCAGGCGAGATCCGCATCGGCGGCGAAGCGGTTGCGGCACACTCCAACGCCGAGCGGCGCCAGGTTCGCAGGCGCGTGCAGGTGGTTTTTCAGGACCCTTACCGTTCTCTCAATCCGCGTCGCACCGTGGGGGCCGCCATCGCGGAAGGCCCCATGAACTTTGGCGAAAGCAAGGCTGCCGCGTGGCGCCGCGCCGGTGAACTGATGGGGCTGGTACAACTCTCGCCAGATGCCTTGCACCGCTACCCCCACGAGTTTTCCGGAGGGCAACGCCAGCGCATCTGCATCGCGCGCGCCCTTGCACTCGAACCCACCCTGCTGATCGCCGATGAAGCCGTATCGGCGCTGGACGTTTCCGTGCAAGCGCAAGTCCTGGCACTGCTGGAGGACATTCAACAACGCTTGCAGCTCACGCTGATCTTCATCACCCACGATTTGCGCGTGGCCGCGCAAATCGCTCACCGGGTGGTGGTGATGCAGCATGGACGCATCGTGGAGAGCGGGCCGTTGGCGCAAGTGTTTCGCTCGCCCCAGAGCGACTACACCCGAACGCTACTCGCGGCGGCGCCAGGCCGGGGATTCGAATTCGGGGAAGCTAACGCTTGCGCGCCAGCGTAAGCCCATCGCCGATGGGCAGCACGGAAAGGTCTATGCGCTCATCTCCATGCAATTTGTCGTTGAGCGCTTGCAGCGCCCGCGTGTCGTCGGTTTTCGCCGGCCGCGCCACGCTGCCGTTCCATAGCACGTTGTCGATGGCGACCAACCCGCCAGGCCGAAGCAACTGGAGGCAGCGTTCGTAGTAGGCGTCGTAGCTGGTCTTATCGGCATCGATGAAAGCGAAATCGAACTGTCCAGCGCCACCGCCAGACAGGCGCGCGTCCAATGTCTCAAGGGCCGGGCGCAATTGCAAGTCGATCTTGTGCGCGACACCAGCCGCCTCCCAGAACGGCCGCCCGATGCGGGTGTACTCATCGCTGATGTCGCAGGCCAACAGGCGGCCCTCCGCGGGCAGCGCAAGGGCCACCGTCAATGCGCTGTAGCCAGTGAATACCCCAATCTCGATGGCGTTACGCACCCCCATCAACCTCACCAGCATCGCCATGAATTGCCCCCGCTCAAACTCGCCACGCTTCCCGCCTACGCGGGGCTGCTCGCCTATATGGGACCAGGCATCTTGTTCGCCGCCTTGGCGCAAGGTTCCGGGGAACTCATCTGGTGGCCTTATCTCACCGCCAAGTACGGCGCGGTATTCCTGGGTTTGTTGATCGCCGCCTCCCTACTCCAGTTCTGGGGTTACCTCACCATCTCCATCTACGTTGTAGTGCTCGTCCTGGGTAGCGTGGCCTACACTTGGGTGGAGCGCATCTCCATGAGCGTGTGCGTGGCGGCCTATGTGCCGATGGGGATCGCGTATCTGATATTGAACTACGACCAGTTGCTTGGCCTGTTCGGATAAGGAGCCCCCTCTACTCCTTCGTGATTAAACGCCGTTTCTAGGGCGAACGAGTCACGCCATGCCCGAGGCGCGGTCCACGGCAATCTTGTAAATGACGCGAACTTCTCCAGCCTTGCGGTACGGGTACTTGTCCTGCCCGAGATATTTTTTGGATAGCTTATCGATATGGGCATCGGCACCTTCCAATAGGCGCTGCGCCACCCGGCCACGAACTTCAACGTACCGGTAGGCATTATCAGGATCCACGAGGCAAAGGGTCACGCGCGCGTCGCGCTGCATGTTCTTGTCCTTTTGCCGGCCGGCCGCGGTATTGATGAGCACATGCGTGCCATCGTATTCGCACCACACGGGCGTTACCTGGGGTTGGCCGTTGCTCATCAGTGTGGCGAGATGAGCGAAGCATTTCTTGCCGAATAAGTCTGCGTATTCCTTGGGAACCGGGTTGGCCATCGATAGTCTCCGTTTGATTTAGAACTTGATCTGAATGCCGGCAAAGCCGCCTTTATCCAGGTCCACCTTGATGTTGTTGTCGAGTTCGGTCCGCATCTGCCGGTAGCCGATATACACATAGCTGTTTTTCATTACCTCGAATTCCGCGCGCAGCCCCATATCGAAGAACTGCGTGCCGTCCGCCAAGGTCACCACGCGGGGCGCATAGAAGGCGTAGGCCGTGAGGGCAAACGGTCCGTTGCCGGGAAACCAGCGGGCCTGAAAGCCCAGTGCCAAAGCGAGCACGTCGGAGTTGCTGGCCGACACACCGTAAATCTTGCCTCCCAATCCGCCTTCGATACGCGAGCCCGCGAAGGCGGACTCGCCCGCGGAAAGCAGGCCCGCGCTCGCCGCCCAATCTTCCTGGTCCCTGTTGTGCAGAATGCCGAACACCCAGTCCGCGGTGGTGGCGTTCACATATAACTTGGCCTCGATCGTTTCGTTGGACAGATTGACATCCACGGAACCGGCGGACACGAAACGGCTCGCCAGCGCGAGCAAGACAAAGACGATTGATCGCAAATGCATAGAACTCCTTGTTATGGGATTTGGGACCGCGCCGGCGCAAGCCCGGATTGCCCCCGCAGCCCTGCTGGTAACCGGCGGATTATCCCACTCCTTGGGTTCGGCGGGCGATCGCGGCGAACCTATGCGGGCACTGCTTTGCGCAGCGCCCGCTCCTCTCATCCGGCGGCGAGCCTAGTCCTGCGCGCCCGAGAACAAGCTCTTCTTGATCAATGCGTGCACACCCCAGTTACCGTCCACCACTTGCGTGACGCCGAAATCCACCGCGATGGAGAGCAGCGAAACCGCTTCGTCTTCGCTCAACTTCTGAGTCGTCATCAGAAAGTGGCGCATCTTGCGGAAGGCATCGCGTAGAGCGAGATCGATGGAGGATTTGGAATAGATCTCCGACTGGGCCTTGGCTCCCAGATCCGCCAAGTAGTTGGGAAAACTAAATCCGTGTACGAGGAATTCTGTCTGGGTTTCCAATAGCGGGTAGTTGAGCTTCTCCAATGCGGTGCCAGCAAGATCGCCTTGCTTGTGCAGGATGAATTGGAATGTTCCCGTAAGAGAGCATTCGATCGCGGTTCCGCACAGTTCCGAGTCTCCTTGCGCGGCGTGCGGGTCTCCCACGGAGAACAGCCCGCCGGGCACCGCCACCGGGTAATACATGGTGGCCCCCTTGCCGATGCGCCAGTTGTCGATGTTGCCTCCCGTGTAACTGGGAGGGATCGAGTCCACCATGTCGGCCTCCTGGGGCGCCAAACCCATCACGCCAAAGTGCGGGCGAATGGGAACCCGAACGTTCTTCAGTATTCCCCAATTCTCCTTGATCGTGCTGTGGTCCACCGGAACCCCAGGATAATCGATGATCTTGTGCACCACGCCGAAAGGGTCGGTCTGCGGCGTCCATTTGAAGTTGTAGAGTGCCTTGGCCCAGTCGCGCTCGCCGCTGGCGTCGATTTCGTAAATAGTGATGACCTCGCGGTTCTTCGGCTCTTCGATTTGATCCTTGAAGTGGAACCCCCACCATGCCGCCGCGTTGCTTCCAAAACTTTTTCCTGGAAACTTGGCGCTGGGGCGTGGCTTTACATCCAGAATTCTCACTTCCAATACGTCTCCTGGCTGCGCACCCTTGATGGCGACAGGACCGGTGCAGATATGCACACCGAGCCCTTCACCCGCGCCCCGGCCAAAGAGCGAAGCATCCATCGGCCCGGCACCACGGCGGTTCACCCCCTTGCGGGTCTTGTCCCAGAAGTAAACGCTCTCGGCACCCGGGTCTCCCGCCACCATGCGCGCCGCGTCATCGTTGGCGTGATGGGTGAGCGTCTCGATGGTGACGAAGTCGCCCGACTCCACTTCCACCGTGGGTTTGAGACTCTTGCTGAAGTATCCCCAATGAACCGTCTTGTCCGTGGCGGGAATATGGTAGTGGGATAGGGTACCGCGCTTTACACCCGTTTGCGCGTGCGATAGCGAAGCGGTGGACAAGGAACCGAGCGTTGCCGTGGTGGCCAATGCACCCTTGAGGAAGCTGCGACGGGCGGAGTCGTTCAAGTTTTGCTGAGCTTCGGCAGCCCCCTCGCAATTTGGCTGCGCGTGCGTGTGCGTGTGGCAAGAATCATCCATCGAGTTATTTCCTATTGGTGATGTTGAGCGGAAGTGCTGCGTGCGGTTGTTTCGTAATGCGCACCGCAGGCGTTTCGCAAAAACAAGACCACGCCGCATGTGTGCCAGATTGCGTGCTAACTCAGCGAGTTGGAATACTCGCGCTGCCTGCCGGTGGAATGGCCATGCACCAGCGTTGACCCCTCGCCCGCCGGCCGGCACCAATACGGAGCGCGCGTTTTGGCAATGCAACGCGCCGCCGCGCATGAGGGCGCCAGTAATTTTCGGATACTATCGCCCGCCTTAATCGACTGCCTGCAGCGGTGCCCTGGTTGGAACGTGCGGCAAGATTGGCCTCAGCCCGTAACGTTCGTCCCCTAACCATGGAACAAGCCGTGTTGCACGCCGAATGCCGCTCCGTAGCGAAGGCTGCGCGATGAAAGTGCTCCTCGCGTTTGCACGTTTGGTGGATTGGATCACCGACAAGTTCGCCCTTGCCGCGAAGTGGGCGGTGTTTCTGGCGTGCTTCATCAGCGCGGCGAACGCCATCGTGCGGTACACCTTCAATTACAGCTCCAATGCGTGGCTCGAAATCCAGTGGTACATGTTCGCCGCGTGCGTGATGCTGGGCGCGGCACAAGTTCTTAGAGTCAACGAGCACGTGCGCGTGGATGTGATCTACACGCGCTTTTCGAGCCGGCACCGGGTGTACATCGACTTGTTCGGCTTGTCGTGTTTTCTACTGCCAGTCATGGCCTTGATGTTCTATTTTTCCTGGCCCATTTTCTTGGGAATGTACGTGCATAACGAAGGCTCGGCCAACGCCGGCGGATTGCAGCGCTGGCCCGCCATGCTCATGCTGCCCCTTGGTTTCATGCTGATGATGCTGCAAGGCGTGGCGGAGATCATCAAGCGCATTGGATGGCTGGCACACCTGCACGAGATGGACTTGCAATACAAGCGGCCGCTGCAATGAAGATCGAGCATTTCCCGCCGCTGATGTTCGCGGGCTTGATTCTCATCATGCTCATCGGCTTTCCGGTGGCTTTCTCGTTGTCGGCACTGGGCCTACTCTGCGCTTTTGTTGCCGTGCAGATGGGATGGTTTCCCGCCGCCTTCATGGGCAACTTGCCCTTCAACGTGTTCGGCATCCTGTCCAACGATTTGCTGCTGGCGATCCCCTTCTTCACGCTGATGGGTGCGATCCTGGAGAAATGCGGATTGGCGGAGGACATGCTGGAGTCCATGGGGCAGTTGTTCGGATCCGTGCGCGGGGGCGTGGGTTATTCGGTGATCCTGATCGGCTTCATCCTGGGTGCCATCACGGGCACCGTGGCTGGCCAAGTGATCGCCATGACCATGATCTCGCTGCCTGTCATGGTGCGTTACGGCTACAAGATGCGCTATGCCACGGGCGTGCTCGCGGCCTCGGGGACCATTACCCAACTGGTGCCGCCGTCGCTAGTGTTGATCGTGCTGGCCGACCAATTGGGCAAACCCGTCGGCGAGATGTACCAGGGCGCTTGGGGCCCCGCGATCTTGCAAGTATTGCTGTTCGCGCTCTACACCTTCGTGCTAAGCCGGCTGCGTCCGCATGATCTACCAGCCTTGCCGCCCGAGGCGCGCACGCTCCGAGGCTGGGCGCTCTGGCGCAAATGCCTGCGCGGCATCATTCCTTCGGCCATCCTCATTTTCGCGGTGCTGGGCAG
Source organism: Burkholderiales bacterium (assembly GCA_046160525.1). Classification (GTDB taxonomy): domain Bacteria; phylum Pseudomonadota; class Gammaproteobacteria; order Burkholderiales; family SHXO01; genus SHXO01. The sequence continues at coordinate 11,130 of JBJXGQ010000087.1, read as the reverse complement.
CATGGGAGGCTTACCCGGCATGAACACCGCCATCGCCACCCCCACCGAGGCCGGCGCCATGGGTGCGGTAGGTGCGTTCATTCTGGCGGCCGTGCACGGGAGGTTAACCTGGCCGCTCATCAAGGAAGGCATCACGGGCACCATGCGCATCACCGCCATGGTGGTATTCATCCTGATTGGCTCGCGCGTGTTCTCCCTCGTGTTTCAAGGCGTGGACGGCGGGCTATGGGTCGAACACTTGTTCAGCGGCTTGCCAGGAGGCCAAGTTGGTTTCCTCATCGTCGTCAATATCCTCATTTTCTTCTTGGCCTTCTTTCTCGACTTCTTCGAGATCGCCTTCATCATCTTGCCCATGCTGGCACCCGTGGCGGCCAAGATGGGAATCGACTTGATCTGGTTCGGCGTGATGCTGTGCGTCAACATGCAGACGAGCTTCATGCACCCGCCCTTCGGGTTCGCGCTGTTTTATCTGCGCGGAATTTCCGACACGCTATTCGCCAGCGGCACCTTGAAGGAGAAGGTGAAGTCCAGCGACATTTACATGGGGGCCATTCCCTTCGTGGTGCTGCAACTTGTCCTGGTAGGGGTGGTGATCTTTTTCCCGCAAACGGTGATGGTGTTTCTCGACAAGAAAGAAATCTTCGATGCGGACAAGATCAAGATCGAAGTTCCCGCACAGGAGGAATCCGACCCGGCAAGCAACCAGAAGCAGATTCAGGAGCTGTTTGGAGGAGGGGCTCAGCCAGAACCCAACGCAGATCAACCAGGTAAATAAAGAATGCGTTAGCGCTGGTTGCCCATCGCCTTGGCAAATTTGGTGGGCCTGCTGGTGATGCTGCAGGCCTATGTGCCGCCCTTCACGAAGATGATGGTAGTGCCGTAAGGCAACAGCTGCTGCCCCGGCGCCAAGCACCGGGGCAGTGCTTATTCGAAGTTGTAGATCAGGGTTATCCAGAGTTTGTCGGTGTCGCGCTTGCGGGCGGTGGCCGGGGCAAGAATGCCGTCTTCGCGGAAGCGCGCGTACTCCATTTTTCCGCTCAATCCCTTGGCGAGCGCAACGGTGACGCCGAGATCGAGTTCCGTTCCGTAGTGTATGCCGCCGAAATCGGATTTGAAGTCATAGTACTCGCTCAAGAATTTGGCCTTGCCCAGCGTCGCGCCCGCCGTCAGGTAGGTATCGCGGATACCTTGCGCGGGGGTGGTGAGGAACAGATCGGCCCAACCCTGGAAGAGATGGTTGGTGCCAAGCGGCGATTGAAAAGCGTAGACGCCGTTGTTGCTCGAGAGCAACTCATAGTCGAGCCGAACGAAGAACTGGGACCAGCCCGCGCCGATTCCCGCGCGGGCATAATTGGCGTCGATGCGCGCATCGCCACCTGCGTAGCCGCTCTGCGAAGCGTACTCAGCCGTATAGAGCAGCTTCGTTGCATCGTTAAGCGGATAGGCACCGTCCGCGCGCATTCCTAGAATCTTGTTGGAGGAGTCCGCCAAGCCGGTGGCCGAGGCGGTCACCTTCTGGTCGTGGAAGTAGCCATAGCCAATGGGGTTATTGCCTGGCGCCCATTGATACGCCGCGTTGAGGAGCTCGATCTTCACTTCTTTCTGAAAACCGAAGATGTTCTTCAGACGTTCCAGATGGGCGGCAAACACGGTGGTATTGGGCAGGCTCTTGTTCTCCACGCTGAACCCGTTGAAGACTTGCATGACCTGGCGGAACTCCACATTGCCCACCATGCGCACGTTGTCGAGCTTGATGCTCTGCTTGCCCAGGCGCAGCCGCGTGCCGGGAAGACCCGTGTAGTCGAGGTAAATCTGGTTCAGATCGGTATTCTGAGGATCGGCCACGCGCGGATATTGCGTCTGGCCGTTCTTGCCGTCTTCGTAATTGTCGTTGGCCCGGCTCACGTCGATCATCTGCGCCGTGGCGCTAAACCCGAGGTAGTTGCCGGTTTGCCAACCCAGCAGGCTGCGCAGAGTCAGCGCGTTGGCGTCGTAGGGCTTGCCATCCTGGTCCACGTGCTCGTAGCGCGGGCGCGGCAGATTCACCGTGAGCACCTCGCCGATGGTGGCGGCCGGCCCGTTGGTCATCATCACGATGCGGTCGGACAGCAACACCGCTTCATCGACGTCGTGAGTCACCATCAGTACCGTGCTGCCCGTGCGCGCGACGATGCGCAACAGTTCGTCTTGTAGATGCGCGCGCGTGAGCGCATCGAGCGCGCCAAATGGTTCGTCGAGCAACAACACCTTGGGCTGCATCGACAAGGCGCGCGCGATACCCACGCGCTGCTTCATTCCCCCCGAAAGTTCTCCCGGCCGCTTGCTCTCGGCGTGCGCCAGGCCCACCAAGGCGAGAGCCTCACGCGTGCGCTGGGCGAGCTGCGCTTTGTTCTCCGTGGCGCTAAAAACACGCTCCACGGCCAGATGAACATTGCCGAAGCAAGTGAGCCACGGCAGCAAGGAATGGTTCTGAAACACGACACCGCGGTCCGGCCCGGGTCCGGCGATTTCGCGGTTGTCGCACAACAACACGCCGTCGCTGGCCTTCAGTAGCCCCGCCACCAAATTGAGCAAGGTGGATTCAGGTTGTTCCATTCGTCCCACACCCCAAAACCGATGCCCACGCCGCCGGTCAGCATTTCCGCGGCAACGATGACGAGCCAGGCCACTCCGATGGATAGGCGCACGCCCGTGAGCACGAAACCCACCGGTATACCGATGAGCGCCGCGAGTCCGAATCCCAGGCCGACGCGCTGCAAGGAACTCAGAATATTCCAGCCGATGCCCTGGTCGTTGGGTCCCTTGCTGTAAAACGGGTCGCTAAACAATTCCACCGCCGAACGTTACGTTTCCGCAGGCCCCGGCAGGCTCTTGCCTGTATGCGCAATCAGGGCCCAGAGGCCCACGAATAGGGCCAGGCCCAGCAATGGCGGAACGATGGCGCGCGTGGCCGCCGAGAGAACGCGCATGGCATTGGCGCGGCCCGCTCGCCGCGGAGGCGAGATATTGGCGGAGGCGAGAAAGCGCGGCGCGGCACGCTTGGCACGCTTGGCGCCCGGAGTAGGCGCGGGCGCGGCCGGTTCTGGTCTGGCTGGCATGGCGGTGGCCCTCATATGCATGTCCTCGTGGAACTAGGCGGCCTTGACTTTGAAGGCGCTGGCGTAACGTGCCGGGTCGGTTCCATCCCACAGTACGCCGTCAGTCAGTTTCGATGAACGCATGGCATCCTTGGGAACGGGCACCTTCGCCTGATCCGCGGCTTGCTTGTAGAGCGCGATCTGGTTGACCTGCTTGGCCACGGTGAATCCGATGTTGTCGTAGATGGCGCGCGCATTCCACGGTTCTCCCACGCAATAGCCGTCCATGTTGCCCACGCGCATGTTGGCCACCATCTGTGGCGGTGGCACGGTGATGGTCTTCACGTCGCTCACCGGATTGATGCCGTGCGCCGCCAGCCAGTAGTAAAGCCACATCGCGTGCGTGCCCGTGGGAAAGGTTTGCGCGAAGGTGTACTCGCGCTTTTCCTCGCCGACCAATTTCTTCAGGCTTGCGCCATCGGTGGCACCCTTCGCCTTGAGGGCATTGGAAAGCGTGATGGCCTGGCCGTTGTGATTGATGGTGCACAACACCGCCATGTCTTTCTTCGGGCCGCCAATACCGAGTTGCACGCCATACACCAAGCCGTAGAGCACATGGGATGCGTCGTTCTCGCCGCTGATGAGCTTGTCACGCACGGCGGCCCAGGCACCTTGGCGCACCCCCGGGGGCACCAAGCCCATGAGAGCGGAAGCGGTGAGCATGCCGGTGTGTGTGATGAAACGGCGGCGCTGCGCCGAATGTATTCGATCGGATTCGCTCTGAGTGAGAATTGCTCCGGAGGCGAGAACTTCCCCCGGCTCCTCGGCACCCGTGCCCGCCTCACCGGCAATGTGTTGTGTGTGCTGATCCATATTTCACGCGCCCTTGATGGTCAATAAAAAAGGCGTCCCAGCACGCAACCGCTGCGCGCCATGGACGCCTTCATCCGTTCGCCGTGCCTTCATTAGCCCAGCGATCCCAAGCTCAGCACACGCCGGTTATTGTTCGGCGCAGCAAGCCTTTGCATGGCACTTTGCAAGCGCTGTGCCACGCCCAAAAAACATCTCTAAGATTTGGTTTATATGGAATTAATAGGAACGGCGGGGCAACGCCAACAACCGGATCTCGCCCCAATCAAGGGCGCGCATTCACTGCATCGCACCAAAAGAGTTCCCGCGCCGTAAATCAGAGCAACAATTTCGAAGCGCGCACAAGTTGCTCGGCCGCTTGGGCGAGTTTGAGATTTCCGTCCATCGCCATTTTGCGTAGCAGGCGGAAGGCTTCGTCCTCGGCGATATTCTTCTTTTTCATCAAAAGCCCCTTGGCCTGCTCGACGGTCTTGCGAGCGGCAAGCTCGGATTGCGCGCCGAGCAATTCCGCGCGCAAGGCCTGCAGGGCCTCGAAGCGCGCAATGGCAACATCGATAATGGGTTGTATACGCTCGGCGGAAAGCCCGTCCACTACATAGGCGCTCACCCCCGCGCGCACGGCCGCGCGAATCTTCTCGGTGTCGTTATCCGCGGAGAACATCACGATCGGGCGCGGGCTCCCCTGGGTGATGAGGACCACGTGCTCCACCGCATCGCGGTCCGGCGAGTTGGTATCGATGATGATCACGTCCGGCCGCGTTTTCGCGACTAGCCCCGGCAAATTCTCCACGGGAAGCATTGCGGAATCCACCGTGTGCCCCGCGCGTTGCAAACCCTCGCGCAGAATCGTCTTGCGCTCGCCGTCCTCATCCACCACCAATATTTTCATCGCCGCCTTCCGCTACATCCCGTGCATAGGCATTGCAAACCCTATTTCGCGCTGGCCTGAACGTTATCCGCGAATCCGCAAGCCGTCAATCGCAGGGGTATGCTAAGAACTTGGCCGGCAGCATAGCGACCTCCAGCCTTACTCGAGCTTCACGCCCGTGATCTTGACCAACTCGGCATAACGCCGTCGCTCGTTCTTGATGAATGCTTTGGCGTCGTCAGGGGAGGAGGTAACAATGTCGGCGGCGAAAGATGCCGCATCGGATTCGAAATCCTTCGAATGCAACACCGGCAGCAATTCACGGTGCAAGTAACCGATGACTGTCTTCGGTGTACCGAAGGGCGCGACGAACACATTCCAGCCACCGAAATCGAGTAGAGGCCATCCAACCTCCGCGGAAGTAGGGACATCGGGTAGAAGGGGTTTGCGCTTCGATCCCGCGACTAGCAGGGGGCGCATTTTTCCCGCGGCGATGAAGCCCTTCGAGGATGTCATCCAATCGAACATGACGTCGATATGCCCGCCCATCACGTCGGTGAGCGCCTGCGACCCGCTCTTGTAAGGAACGTGCAAGATTTCGATACCCGCCGAGCGATTCAGTGCGAGCAACAAGAGATGCGAGAGCGTTCCGGTCCCCGGTGATGCACCCTTGAGTTTGCCCGGATTCGCTTTTGCGTACGCGACCAATTCCTGAATGCTCTTGAACGGCAAGCCCGGATTGGCTACCAGTATGGAGTTTCCGCTCAGAAACCGAGTGATGGTTTCGAAAGGCTTGTCCTTCTCATAAGGCAGATTTGGAAAGAGGTATGGCGCCAGTGCCAGCTCCGTCACCCCTCCGTACAGGAGCGTGTAGCCATCCGGCGCCGCCATCGCCACAGCCGAGGCACCCAACGTCCCAGACGCGCCAGGCTTGTTCTCCACGATGACCGGCTGATTGACCGCCTTCGATAGACGATCGGCCACGCGCCTTGCCCACACATCGAGAACGGTGCCAGCGGCGTAGGCGACGACGATTTTGACCGGCCGGCTTGGATATTTGTCTTGGGCTCTAACCTGAGAGGCGTGTGGAATCGTGCCTAGCATCCACCAAGCGGAGGCTCCCATCAAGAAATGTCGCCGTTTCATGGATCGTCCGCTCCTTTCACCTGGTTGAGGGAGGAAGTACAAAATGCCATTTTCGCCGGCGAAAACTTTATTCCCGAACCAGTAGGGCGTCAATCGCGCACGCGTTTTCTGGCTTGGTTAACTGGCACTACTTGCCGGCGCGTACGATTACGCCGTTAGGACCCGCGCTTATCCAGCAACTTCAAACAGCCGCCATTCCCCGGGCACACCCTTGAGGGTGTGCGTTCCGCGATCCTTGAAAGCGAGACCCGATCCCGCCACTAGATCCTTGACGGTACTCGACACCATCACTTCGCCTGGACCGGCCAGCGCCGCGACCCTGGCACCTGTGTGCACGGCGATACCGCCGAGTTTGTCGCCCATGATTTCGCATTCGCCCGTGTGCAACCCCGCACGGATCTCGATTCCCAAGGTCCGCACGGCTTGTGCGATTGCGCAGGCACACCGTACAGCCCGCGCGGGACCATCGAAGGTGGCCAAGAATCCGTCACCCGCCGTATCGACCTCCCGGCCGCGTTGGCGTGCCAGCTCCATCCGAACGATGCGGTGATGGTCTTCGAGAAGATCTCTCCAACGCCGGTCCCCCAAATGCGCCGCCTTCTCGGTTGCGCCAACGATGTCGGTGAACATGACGGTTGCGAGCACCCGGTCCGCCTCGACATCGTTCCGTGACCCCGTGAGAAATTCCTCGATCTCTCCCGCGACGAGGTCTGCGTCATCGGTGTAGGGGACATGGTCGCCTCGCAACTCCACCAGCTTCGAACCGGCGATGTGCGACGCAAGGTAGCGGCCATTCTCGATGCTCGTTCTTCAACGCCGAATGCACCGCCCCAATTTTCTTGTACCGCCCGGGTAAACGCCTGGAATTCCTCCGGACGCACACCCCAGGGGTAATCCGGCGCCCATGCGCGCCGGGCGTAGGCACCATTCATGATCAGCCCATTGGTTCGCGAAGGGTAAGTCGCCGCAAAAAGTGCGCACATCGCACCGCCCTCGGAGTACCCAAACACCGCCGTCCGTTCTGAACCGGCGGCATCGAGCACCGCACGAACGTCATCCATGCGAGTCTCCAAATTCGGCATATCGGCGACTCGATCGGATAGACCGGTCCCGCGCTTATCAAATAGAATCAGCCTGGAGAATGAACCAAGACGCGCCAAGAAGCGCGCAAACCTGGGCTCCTCCCAGAACACCTCGATATTGGATACCCAACCCGGCACGAGCACCAGATCGCGAGGACCAGCGCCGATAGTCTGATATGCGATGCTGACGCCACCGCTCTTGGTATATTTGGTTTCAGGAATCGTGAGCACAACTTTCGGAGCATGCGAGGTATGGATTCCTAAAGTCTACCCCTTTCGCAAGAAACTTAAGCCCTCGCAGCGCCGTGCGGCCGAAATAGCTGATGGTGGGGTCAATGCCTGCGAGCGAGGGGATGCGGGCTTCCCGCTTAAGCGCGGGAAACGGGTATTGTCTAACTTTCGCGTACTTGGAACACGAGTAAGTTCGAATATAACCTTGCGGCTCCAGCCGATCGGGAGATTCGCGATGTTCCTCTTTGCGACACATTAACCACGCGCGCATTTCCAGACCTGGAAACGCACTACAAACCGGGGAGAATCGATGGGAACGCAAGATCGGGTCGCCGTCATCGCAGTGCATGGAATCGCCGATCAGGAGCCTGGCCAGACGGTCCGCGAACTCGCGCGGCTGCTCTGTCATGGTGCTGGAGGCAAGCCGCGCTTCGTGCAAGGCGAGGTGCAGCGGGTGCTGGTGCCGGTGGTGAAACTGGAGCCGGGTGACGCAGCGGCCTTAATGCCAAGATCAGGGGCCGGCGCAGCTGGTCCATCACCCGAACCAGCGCGCAAGCGGCCCGGCACACCAAGCGGTTTCTATCAAGACCAGAAGAACGCCCCGCCAGAGGATCGCGCGCAGCCCGAGGGTCCCAAGGACTTGAGCGCCGCTCTGAACGATTATCTGTTGAGCCGTCTCGAGATGCCCGAGCACGACGCGCTGTATGAGTCAACGCGTATTTCAATGCGGCGCCGGGCTGGCAACCAAGCGGCCGACATATTCGAGTTGTATTGGGCCGATCTATCGCGCCTGCGATCGGGAGGCATGCGCGCCTTATCCGCGCTATACCAATTGTTCTTTCACCTGAGCACTCTGGCAGCCGGTGTAGTGGACCAAGTCGCACTCAGCACGGGCGGCGGCCCGGCTTGGCGCGCGCTTCAAAGTCTGCACTCATGGCTTGCATGGTTGATGAAGTCGCCGGCGGCCATCCTTCAATTGTCCATGCTTTTGGCCGCCGTATTTGGCGCACTCGCGTTCGTGCCCGCCGAACAACAGGGTAATTTGGTCGTGGTGTTTTTCGGAACCGCTGCCGTCGCGCTCGGCATAGTGGCGGCAATGGCATGGTTGCACGGGCGCTCGCCGCGAACGCGCTGGATCAAAGTACTCGTGCTTGCATTAGCCGCGGCTGCCAGCCTTGCCGCGGCCATCTTCGTGCAGCGCGAGGAAGCCAGATTCGCGATGATCTACTTCGGCGCCAGTGCACTCGCCACGGCCCTAACCGGCGCGTGGTTGATAGAGCGTTATTCCCGCGTCACCCATGGTGTACGAGTGCCCGGCCATGTTCTGGTCGCATCGGCGGTGCTATTGCTATGCATTGAAGGCTGGAGATTCCTCCCCTATGTCACCACGCAATTCGAATGGATGCTGGGCGCTGCCTTGCATGCGGCGGAGTGGCTCCTTGCCGCGTTGTTGCTGGTGTGGGCGTTGTTCGTCTTGGTGCAGACCGCCGCCCTCCTCCTGGGGTTATGGCTGGGATTGACAGGGGACGCGAGCATCCGGGCGTCACTGCATACCGCGCGTCTTGCCATGGTTGCCTCCAATGCCCTTTTCACCCTATTGAGCTTGCTACTGTGGTCGGTAATCGCCTATGCGGCGGGATTGGCGTTGTCCGGCCTGAGCTATGAGCCCATCATTTTTGGCGAGGGATACCGTTCTGCCGAGATCTTTCTGCAAGGCCGTGTGCAAAGCCTCGGTGTTTACTTCACCCCTTTGGCGCTTGCTTTCGTGGGGCTTGGGGCCATCGGTCTACTCGTGCTCTCGCCCTCGTTGCTCGAAGAGATCTCTCCCACGGTGAATCTGGATTCCAGCGGCGTTAGAGAGGAAGCCAGCGTTTGGGCACAACGACTAGGCGCTTGGACAAGCGGCGGAATGCGAGGCTTAGGGAGTGTGCTTAGCGTGCTGGTGCCCGTAGGCGCCATCGCTGGAGGACTCTTGTATCTTGCCTTTGTCTTCCTGCAATTTGCCAGTACCACCGGCATGGCGGGCGAGCTTGCAAACTGGCTCGCACGGCGCCTGGAGATCTTTCAGGGCGAGACATTGGTGGCCGCGGGCAAGTGGCTCGCCGGTGGCACACTCGCTCTCACGGCGCTCGGCGCCCATTTCAGGCAGACTCTCGGGCGCCTGCGCGTCGCGCTCGATGCGGTACTCGATGTCGATAATTATTTCGGCGACCCGCGTAACCGGCAACCGCCACGTGCGCGCATCTTTTCGCGCTTGGCTTCGCTACTTTCGTACTTGCGTGATTCCGGCTACACGCGCGTGGTGCTCGTGGCACACAGCCAGGGCACGGTAATTTGCGCCGACTTGCTGCGCTATCTAAACGTTCAAGGCCGCTTGAAAGACATCATGGGTGCGATGCCAGTGGCCCTCGTCACCGCCGGATCGCCCTTGCGAGATTTGTATGCCGCGCGCTTTCCGCTGCTCTACGAGTGGGTGGGTTCCAACGAACAAGGCTTCCATAGCGCCACGCCGGCGGTCGCAGCATTAGGCGTCACTGAGTGGGTCAATACCTACCGCTCCGGTGATTATGTCGGCCGAGCTCTATGGATTTCACCGGATGACCCAACTCGTTTTCGCGTCGCCGCCCTTGGTAGCGATGGTGCCCCCGAGGCACAACGAGCCAATGACCGAACGGAATTCTGCCTCGGTTCGGGAGGGCATACTCACTACTTCGACAACGACGCAGTGGCGCTGGCCGCTGAAATCGACAGGCTCATCGCGGGATGAGGGAGATGGGATGCGTTACATCATCAAGACTCCGGCGCAAACACCAAGTCTGGCACTCCGACTTTCCAGCGATCACAGCGAGCAAGATCCTGGTATCCCGGTTCGGATTCTCGCTCTCAAACGACGATGGCCGCAACACTGGCCGTGCCTAGTCAAAATTCAGTCCTCGCCAGTAACCACTTACGAACGTTACCGCTTCAATTTCCTTAAGTAACCTAATAGGTTATATTTAATTTTGGAAAAAAAGAAACCACATTACCTACTGTCCGAGATTCGACGCGTCGTCGAAAGGCGTGGCGTTAATGCGTTTACCGCTACTGCTTTGACTGGGGCAGCAGCATTGGGACTCTCCGGCGAGCAAGCAGTATTTGTGGTCTTAGGCCTCAAACAGAAGGATTTTTATAAGAGCATGACTACTAACGCCGATTACAGAATTTGGCAGGATGTATATCACGTGACGATCAGGAGCGGCTTGGTGGCTTATGTCAAAGTCACCTTGCGTGAGAACGGAGCCGTTATGATTCAACTCAAGGAGCTATGAAAATGAGACACCTGTGCCTGAATTGCGAGAACGGCGATATGGTTCGCACGAGGAAAAATGCGCGGATTGAATACCGTGGTCATCGCGCCACGATTCGCGCACTAGACGGTTGGCATTGCCCAGAGTGCGGCGAAGTAGAGTTTGTCGGTAGCGAAGGTACCCGGTATGCTGAAGCGTTGGAGAAACTGCGGTTGAAAGTCAGCGCGGAAGAATCGGCTGAGCTTGCCCGTATTCGCAAGAAACTCAAACTCTCGCAGCGCCGCGCGGCCGAAATAGCTGGTGGCGGGGTCAATGCCTTTTCTCGGTATGAGAATGGCAAAGCACGTCCCGTCGCCGCGGTGCTTAACTTGTTTCGGCTGCTAGACAAGCACCCCGAATTAATCGACGAGATTAGGGTTTAAGGCGCGACGCCAGCCGCGATGCCATCAAGACTCCGGCGCAAACACCGAATCGGGCACCACGACTTCCCAGCGATCGCAGCGAGCAAGATCCCGGTATCCCGGTTCGGATTCGTCCCGCTCCCACACGACGATGGCCGCAACACTGGC
>JBJXGQ010000086.1:0-5676 GCA_046160525.1 Burkholderiales bacterium | reverse complement strand
ACGCGAAGTAAGTGATGCCGAGATGCAGCGCGTGAATCTGGAGCGCAACAAATTTCATGGGGAATGGAACTACATCATCAAACCAAACGTACCCTACACTTGATACCTTTATTTATTTACAGCTCCTAAGCCGGGCGAGCCGGAACCAAGATGGATGTGCTCATTTGAATCCCGCTTCACGCTGGTGGCGAATCGCCAAGATACCGACTCTATCTTCGCGCGGCAAGAACCGGTATAGGGCGACGTAACCAGACTTGCCGTAGGAAATCACCAGTTCACGCAATTCGCCCTCGACCGGCCGGCCAACCAAGGGGTGGTTTGCCAAGATTGCGGTGGCATCGATGATCCGTGCGCCCGCCTGAGTGGCGGCACTCGGGTCGCGATCGGCGGAGAATTCGAATAGGCGTTCAAGATTGGCCAAGGCCCGTTCGCTGAAGCGGACTAGAGGCACGCTGGCTTGCGCGAACTAGCGCTTTTCCGCTGGTGACTTTCTCGCGGGTTTAACGGGTTTCGGGCGCTTTGCCGGTTTTCCCGATGCCAGGGTGCGGATATATGCGTGAACGTCTTCCATGGCGTACAACGGCCCGCCTGCATCGACCTGCGCGGCGGAGGCGAGCGCTTCGTCCAGAAATGCCCGGCGCATTTCCGCCAAGGCGGCCTGAGCTTCCAAGGCCTCGACCATCCATGCGTGCGCGGTTTTTCCGCTTGCCTCGGCCAGCGGCGCAATGCGGGCTTTGAGTTGTTCCGGCAACTTCAAGGTGGTGGATGAGTTCATAGGAAAGCCTCCTGCGGTACGTGTTACCAAAGTAACACCGGAGGCGCGTCCCTGTCAAAGGATGTGCTCAAGGGACGTAGCATAATCCGTTCATCATGAATCTCGCCCAACTACTCCTGCGGGCTGCGCGCACGTTTCCAGAGCGGCCCGCGGTATCGCGCGGAACTAGCGTCGTCGCCGGATACGCGGGCCTTGCCAGGAGGGCAAGCCGCCTGGCTCATACGTTTCGCCATCGTTTGGACTTGCACGCTGGCGACCGCGTTGCGCTGTGCATGACCAACTGCACACAATACCTGGAGTTGGTGTTCGCGGCATGGTGGGCGGGGCTGGTCATCGTGCCCATCAATGCCAAGTTGCACGCCAAGGAAGTGCGCTACATCCTGGAGAACGCGCAAGCGCGGCTGTGCTTTTTTTCCGCCGATTTGGCGGATGAAATGCAATGCTTGCAAGGGTCCGTGGAGCGCATCCTTGTGACGGGCGGCAAGGAGTACGCGGATCTCGCGGGCAGAGATGGGATGCTGCCCGAAGCACGCGAGCCCAATGACATCGCCTGGCTGTTCTACACCAGCGGCACCACGGGGTTTCCCAAGGGCGTGATGATCACGCACCGCAACTTGCTGCTGGCCGCGCTGTGTTACTTCACGGATGTGGACCAGATCGGTGCCACCGATTGCATCGTGCACGCGGCACCCATGTCCCATGGCTCGGGTTTGTATAGTTTGCCCCATGTGTTGCGCGCGGCGAACCAGGTGATTCCGGAAAGCGGGCATTTCGATCCCGCCGAGATCTTCGAGTTATCCCTATTTTGGAAAGGCATGTCGCTGTTCGCGGCCCCCACCATGGTGCATAGGATGGTGAGCCTCGCCAAGAAGGCCGCGCCGGATTTGAGCGGGCTCAAGTCGGTGGTCTACGGTGGAGGCCCCATGTACTTGGAAGACATTCGTGGCGCGCTCGATGTGATGGGCAACCGCTTCATTCAGATTTACGGCCAGGGCGAGTGCCCCATGTCCATCTCGGCGCTGTCGCGCGAACATCTGTGGGACCGAACCCATCCGCGCTGGGAATCGCGTGCGGCCTCCGTGGGTGTTGCGCACTCGGCGGTGGAGGTCATGGTGGCGGACGCCGAAGACCGGTCGCTCCCGCCTGGCGAAACCGGCGAAGTGCTGGTGCGCGGGGAAATCGTGATGCGCGGCTACTGGGCTAACGAGGCGGCCAGCGCGGCTACGCTGCGAAACGGCTGGTTGCACACCGGCGACGTCGGTGTGCTCGACGAGGATGGGTTTCTCACGCTCAAGGACCGCTCCAAGGACTTGATCATCAGCGGCGGCACCAACATCTATCCGAGAGAGGTGGAGGAAGTGCTGCTCAAGCATCCCGCGGTGAGCGAAGTGTCGGTGGTGGGCCGGGCCCATCCGGAATGGGGCGAGGAGGTGCTGGCCTTCGTGGTGAAGCGCGCCGACGTCAGCGAGGGCGAATTGGATGCCTTGTGCCTGGCTCACATCGCGCGCTTCAAACGGCCCAAGGCCTACCGCTTCGTGGAAGCTTTGCCCAAGAACAATTACGGTAAGGTGCTGAAAACCGAACTACGCAAACAGCTTGAGAACGAGAAGAATGCCTGAACGCCTGGATGTCCTACGCGAAAAGCTGCGCGCTTTCGTCAATGCCCGTGAATGGGACCAGTTCCACAACCCGAAGAACCTGGTGATGGCGGTGGCGGGCGAGGCGGCGGAGTTGATGGAGCATTTCCAGTGGTTGACTCACGAGGAGAGTGCTAGCCTGCCGCCCGAAACCCAGGCCGAGGTGGAGTTGGAGATCGCCGACGTGCTGCTCCTGTTGCTGCGCTTGTGCGACAAGCTCGGCGTGGATCCCATCAGCGCGTCGGAGCGAAAACTCGTCTTGAACGAAATCAAATATCCCGTGGAGAAATCCCGCGGGCGCTCCGCGAAATACACCAAACTATAGCCCATGCTGGCCTACCGCCACCTGTTTCACGCCGGGGGGTTCACCGACGTTTTCAAGCACGCGCTGCTCGTGCGCCTGATGCTGCATCTGAACAAGAAAGACAAACCCTACTTCTATCTCGACACCCACGCCGGTATCGGCCAATACGATTTGCATCACGACTGGGCGCAGAAGAACAAGGAGTACGAGGGGGGCCTTGCCCAAGTTCTGAAAGCGCCGCACCCTCCCGAGGAACTCGCACCCTACCTGGCGGCAGTCACCGCGCTGAACACCTTTCGGTCTTTGCGTTATTACCCAGGCTCGCCGGTGCTGGCGCGGCGCTACATGCGTGCGGGAGACCGCATGGTGCTAAGCGAACTCAACCGCGAAGATTGCCGGGAATTGGAGCACCATTTCAAAGGCGACCGCCAGGTGCACGTTCACAACATGGACGGCTACCAAGCCTTGAAGGCCTTCTTGCCACCGCCTGAACGGCGCGGATTGGTGCTGGTGGACTCCTCCTTCGACCGCGCCCAGGAATTCAAGCGCTTGGCCGATGCCTTTGCCGAAGCGCACCGGCGCTGGGACACGGGCGTTTTCGCGTTGTGGTATCCCTTGATGGCGTGGCAGGACATGGAGCGCTTCGAGCGGCGCATTATCGCCACGGGAATTCGCAAGCTTCTTTATCTGGAGCTGTCACTCTTCCCCGAAAACTGGACGGAAAGCTTGCGCGGCTGCGCCATGCTGGTCGCCAATCCGCCCTGGGGATTTGAAGAAGAGGCCAAGAAGCTGCTGCCTTGGGTGCGGGCCACGCTAGCGGGCAAGAACCAAGGTGGGTGGAGTGTACGGTGGTGGGTTACGGAGTAGCCACGATCAGCGGTACTAACATTTCGTCTTCCGTGGTCCCGCCATGCACACCGATCAAGGCGTGGCGCTTCTCGCTGGGTAGCCAGTCCTTGATGGTGTAGCCCTCGTTCATGAGCAAGATGTAGTCACCGGTTCTTTTCGATAAATTTGCGTGGGCTTCGCCTAGTCCAAAATAGTGTTTGGCCACTAGATCCGAACTCGGCGCCGCCGTGCAGGCATGGGCCAGTTCGTTCGCGATGTAGGCTTCGAATTGTTCCCGCTTTTCCTCCTTGACATAGCAATAGGGCAAACGCCGTTCGCCGCATAGGGGTTGCGCGAGACATTCTTGCAGGTGTGGATGGGCTTCGAGTTCCACTCGCTTGGCGGCCGGGGCGTCCACGAACCCATGGTCGGCGGTGAGGATTACGGTCACACCCCGGCCAGCCAGGCTGCGCAGCAAGCGCTCAAATCCCTCGGCGACGCGCCCTAGAACATTAGCCGCGGGCATGCTGGCTACACCGTGCTCATGGGAGGTGCCATCGAACTCCGGGTAATAGGCGTAGATGAAACGGCGTTGGTCCTGCGCTCGTGTGAGGCGTTCGATCCCTTCGAAGAACTGTGTGAGCGAGCGGTAGGGTACCGTGGTCGCGCCGCGCGTGTGGGTACGGTTGAAATCAGAGAAGGCAATGCTGTCCGGGGAGAGGGCGTGGCACCCGGCGTTCAACTTCTGGAAGAAGGTTGGATAACCGAACAAGCTTTCGGGACTGGCGGCCAGTTGGCGCAAGGAGGTGCCGTTGGCCCGAGTCTCGAAGGGCAGGATGGCCGCGCATTCTCCGATCTCTTCGAGATAGATGTGCCAGCCCGTCAACCCGTGCTGCTGGGCGGGAACGCCCGTGAGAAATGTGGTGACCGCCGTGGCGGTGGTGGAGGGAAACACCGACGTGAGGGAGCCTAACAGATACTGGCGCAGCACGCAGCCGCCCGCCGCCTGCCGCAGGTAGTTGAAGCCTAGGCCATCGATGACGATAAGCACGACGTGGCCGGCGTGCTCTTGCGCCACGGGGTCAAAGGCGGTTAAGGTGCGGTAGAGCCCCGGAGGGGAACCTAACCCGGCGGCGATCGAACTCATGAGGTTGGCGATGCTTCCGCCTGCGTAATCGGGTAGAGTCATCTTTCGCGGGCGAGGTTAAACGGGAAAGCGATTGAACGGTGCTGGGCGATGGTAATTGAGGAGTACTACGGACCCCTTCGGCGGCAGATGCTGCGGGACATCGCCGCGGACGTCAAGACGCTGAGTGCTAGCGTGGGCCGCGAGCGTCTGTCCGAGCGCGTTATGGAGGTCATGACCAAGGTGCAGCGCCACCACTTCGTGCCCATCGAAGTACAGGCCTTTGCTTACGCCAATACGCCGCTTCCCATCGGCCACGGAAAAACCATCTCGCAGCCTTTCATCGTCGCGCTCATGACGGATCTTCTGGACCTTAGCCCTACTGACCGCGTGCTGGAGATTGGGACTGGTTTTGGCTACCAAGCCGCGGTGCTGGCCGAACTCGCCGGTGCCGTGCACACGGTGGAAATCATCGAAGCGCTGCAACTGCGCGCGAAGAAGACCCTGGACCAACTCGGTTACAAGAACATCGAGTTCCGCCTGGGGAACGGGGCCTATGGTTGGCCGGAAAAGGGACCTTTCGACAAGATCATCCTTACGGCCGCGCCCGAGCTGATCCCGCCGGCCTTGCTGGAGCAACTCAAGCCTTCGGGCAAGCTCGTGTTGCCCGCCGGACCGGCGGATAACCAACTCTTGATGCTGGTGGAACGAGACGCCGCCTCACGCCTGACGAGCCGCACTATCTTGCCCGTGCGCTTTTCTCAGTTGGACGAGCAAGGTCCCATTGAGGGCGACGCCTGATGGCGGCGGATTCGAAGACCCGGCGCAACAAATTCTCCGCCGGGGTTGTGGTGGTGCGAAGCGCCGGCGAGGAATGGCGTTATTTGCTGCTGCGCGTGTTCAAGAATTGGGATTTTCCCAAGGGCCGGGTGGAGGAGGGCGAGTCGCCGCTGGAGGCCGCGCGCCGGGAAGTGGAAGAGGAAACCGGGCTGTCGGTGTTGGATTT
>JBJXGQ010000085.1:0-2853 GCA_046160525.1 Burkholderiales bacterium | reverse complement strand
CGATCTTTACGTCCATCGACCACATCGTAAAGTACACCTTGCCCATATTCTTGCTGGTGACCACGCCCTTCTTGGGTGCGCTTCCGGCCTCATCGCCCATACTCTTCTTGAAGTTGCTCTTGTTCTTGAGCATCACCTCCTGACCGGAAATCTTGACGCTGGTCGAGCCGTCGCTGGTGTCCGAGGCCATGCCGGTGTTGGGATAAGGAATCGGCACCCCCGGCGGCGTGGCAGGCGTTAACGGCGGCGTAAAGCAAACATCGGGAAACGCGCATATCGACTTGCCTGACGCTTGTTTGCACGACACTTCCCGCGTATTGGCATAAACCTCGTTGCTCATGCTGCCGCCCGATACTCGAACGTTACCGCAGCGCGTTGGCCCGCATCGTTGGCCCAGTGGGTCAGGATATTGTGACCAGGCGCGTAGGCCTTGTGACAGGCCTCGCGGGCTGCCGCGATCACCGCCACTCCCGATGCGGCCCCGCATTCTCCCGTGCATTCGGCAGGGTGCCAGATGTCGAATTCCTCTTTGCGCTGTCTCAACGTGCGCGAGAGGGCGAGAGAGGCTTCCTTGAAGTAATACTGTTCGCCCGAGATGTCGGTGATGCGAAAATCCATGTCGTGCAGTTGGCGACCGGCATCCTCCAGGCTCGCTTTGATCGCCTGGGTCAACCCGTCCGCGCGCAACGGCTCGCCACTGTCGATGTGGGCTGTCTCGCGGCCGAAACCGATGCCGGTACATATCAGTTGCGGTAAATGACCTTCACCGGCCCCTACCCACAAGGCGCCGGCGCCTTCACCGGGCATAAATCCGTTGGAGTTGGACTCAGTCAGCAGGCGATCTTCGCGCTCATAGTGGCTTAAGGTAGGCCACGAGAGCAGGCTATCAGTACCGGCAATCAGCACGCCAAGGGAGTTAGGCAAATCCAACAATGCGCGGGCCTTTGCAAGTGCCACCGCCACGCCCACCCGCCCGAGAGGAACGACGGCCGACTGCTGCGCGAAGGACACGCCCAGTTCGCCCTGTATCTGTGTCAGCAACTGGTCCTCAAGACCTTCCAGGCGGCCAGGGCGCTCGGCCTCAGCTACGCAAAGCAGCAGTGGCAGTCGATGCCACTGCTCTTGGTCAATGTCTTGCAAGGCTTCGTCAATCGCCAACGCAGCCATTTTGGCAAGCTTGGTAAGGCCGGCGCATGGTCGATCAAGATTGACTTGGTGCGCCATGATCCAGGCGCCGCTGGAGTCAATGAACTGTGTCTCGCAAGGGTTGGTGATCCTGGCACGAAAAGCGCAGCAACTCGCCGCGGCGGTCAACCCCACCGACGTCACCAATCCGGTGCCGCGTATAGTGAGCGGGCGCGCGCTCATGAGATCTGTGGATCCAAAAATACGGTCTGCCGCGGCGGCGTGGGCGTGGGCATAGGGGCAACAATCGCCAGCTTCTCGCGCTGCTGCCACCATTCCCGGCCCTTCATCCCCACCACGACTTGGGCGATTTCATGTAACCCCTTTCGTAGAGGGCGCGAGACACGCCAGCTCACTGTACAGCGTTCCAGGTCCGGTTCGAACACGATGGTGTCCACCGATGCCATATGAACCTCGTGCTCCCCCCGCTTGGGAAACACGTGCACAGGGGCTTCCAGATACGGCAGCATGAATCGCCGCTCGCCATCGAGCGTGAATCCTCGTAGCACCACCTCAAGCGGCGCCTTGGGAATGGGCAGTTGCTGATCGTGCGGCGCAGCTTGGTAATAGCGTTCGTCGAAATCCCTGGGTAAGAAGGGAAACGCCTCGTCGAGCCACTGCTGGTCGTACGTGCCCGCGTAGCACGCGCGCTGCGGCCAGCCGCGGCCCAAAGGCCCCAGCGCCATGGGGTCATATTTGTCGCCGGGGAAGCTCACCGCTTTGCCCGGCGCTTCGATGTTGGGCAAGGGCTTGCCGTCAACCCACGCGTTCTTGAGATGCTTGTGCCAGCCGCGCCCCACGGGATTGGGCAAGTAGGCATCGTGATCTTTTTCGTCTTCGCTATTGCGGTCCGCACCGCCAAAAGCCACGTCATACGACACCGGCATTTCAGTAAACGGCTGCGGGTCCGAAGCACTGATGGTCGCGAACCGTGCCTGCCACACGCGGTTGCCAACCACATCGAACGTTTTCTCCATGGTTCCAACGCGTATTCCCGCGCCCATACGCGTGACGGGCCGGCCGCCGGGCGCGCGTGCGGTGCCGGTGAGCAATACATCGCACGCTGGCTTGTGCGGCGCAAAGTCGACTTCCTGAAGCGGCGCACTAAGGCCGGGCTCGCCGGTAAACGTGTCAGCCATCACGAGCGGCATTTGTTCGTCCGCCAGGCGCACCGATTCGCCCGGCCTGGGAATAACAAACGTGCCTTTGATCACCACCACCAGTAATTCGCGGCCACTGGGCGCCAGACCCAGGTTGTGGCCAGCGTTCATGCGGGTAGCGTTGATGAGTTCCATGGCAGGGCTATCAGTTGAGCTGAATGGAACCGCCCTTGACCCGATTCACACCTGACGAACGGCTTAACACATACGTGCCCTGAATCAGCACCTTGCCCGCTTTGGTCAAAGTGATACTCGCCTTGCCACAACGCAGCACCACTCGTGACCGCCAGCGCCCTTCCACGCACGCGGCGGATGCGCGGGCTCGTGAACAGATACTTCAGGCCCTTTCCCAATGGAAGCACGAACCAAGTGAAGGCCGTCAAGATGGCGAAGAACATCCCGAGCACAAAGAATTGGTCGGTCAGAAACAGGAGAATGGCCACGACGATGAATACCCGGTAGATAAACGAGGTGACCGAATAGCCCACAAACCAGGAACGCTCACCCG
>JBJXGQ010000084.1:0-61212 GCA_046160525.1 Burkholderiales bacterium | reverse complement strand
ACGTGTTAATGGTTCTGGTGCCGCGCCACCCTCAGCGCTTTGACGAAGTCGAGAAATTGATCGAGAACCACGGACTACGCCTCCAACGCCGCAGTCACAACGAAACCGTGCATGCGCAGACGCAGGTCTGGTTAGGCGACAGCATGGGGGAAATGTTCGCCTACTACGCCGCCTGCGACGTTGCGGTGATTGGCGGCGGGTTTCTCGAATTGGGCGGCCAGAATTTGCTGGAAGCTTGCGCGGTGGGTAAACCCGCCATTGTTGGGCCACATATGTTCAACTTCGCGGATGCCACGCGAGCTGCCTTGGAAGCCCGGGCGGCCACGCAAGTAGATTCCGCCAGCGCCGCCCTTGACCTGGCCATGACTCTGCTGAAAGAACCTGGCCGGCTACGCTCCATGGGCGAGGCAGGGCAAGCACTCATGAAGACTCATGAAGGCGCGACGCAACGTGTCATGGCGGTGCTGGGACTATGATTGGCGCAAGAACCTGCGCGTAGGCGTAACGATTCGATCGACTCCCACATCCATGGGACCGGTGGGGATGTCTTCCACTATTTGCAAGTCGAAGGCGCCCGCAATTATCTGTCGCTCACCCTGCCAGCCGCCCAGCAACTTGTCATAAAAGCCGCCGCCATATCCCATGCGTTCGCAGGCTGGGGTGAATGCCACCCCAGGGACCAAGACGACATCGATCAAGCGCGTATCCGTCACTGCCTCACAGCGCTTGGGTTGAGGTTCGAGAATTCCCCACGTGCCGGGCTCCAAATCCAGGAGAAGGTCCCTCACCCAAAAAAGGTCCAGGCAGCGTTTTGCCCGGTTCACTCGCGGAAGTGCCAGGCGTTTGCCCTGCTGCAAAATGTATCGAAGAAAGGTGCCGGTCCGCACTTCACTACCCATGGAAACGTAGGCGAGTACGGCTTGGGCCTGGCCGGTTTCCTCGCAGGCAAGGAGGTGCTCATGAATGAGTTCGGAGTCCAGCTGGCGAGAGGACTCGGGCAGCGCATCGCGCGCCGCAATGACCTTACGGCGCACGGCACGCTTGCGTTGCGCGAGGGCATCCTCAGCCGCCGCCGGGACCAACTAAGATTTGGCCTCGCGCAAGAGTGTGTTCAGCACCTCGATATCGCGCTCGGTAAGTTTACCCACCGCTTGTTTCAACTTGAGCTGGTTGACGATGGCCGAATAGCGCGCGCGCTGAAGATCCCTGCGCGCACTGAAAAGCCTCTCCTGTGCATTGAGCACATCTACCTGAGTGCGAACACCGACTTCCTGCCCGAGCTTGGTGGCGTCGAGCGAAAGTTTATTGGAGGCGAGCGCTTGGTCCAGGGCCTTGATCTCTGCTAATCCCGATACGACACCCAGAAAGGCTTCCCTTGTACTTTGCGCGACTTGGCGGCGGGTGAATTCGTAGTCTTGCGCCGTCTTGCTGCGATTGGCGATAGCCTCACGTACCCTGGCGCTCAGGTTTCCTCCGCTGTACAGAGGATAGGCTGCCTCGATGCCAACGAAAAAATTCTGCGTATCCGTTCCAACACCAAAGCTGATATTTTTGGTGGAGTCGTAACTAAATCCGCTGACGGCATCCAGCGTGGGTTTCCTTCCGCCGCGAGCCTTGGTGAGCTCGGCTTCGATTCGGTCCAATTCCGCCTTCTGAACGGAAATTTCCCAGCTGCTCTTGTAGGCTTGTTCCACCCACCGGTCGATATCATTGGGCTCGGGCAGGCTCAAGCTGATGGGATCCACCAGAACCGAGAGCTTCGCGGGTAAGCGGCCGATGATCTGCTGGAGCGCGCGCATCTTGACCTCGAAGTCGTTCTTGGCGCTCACTTGTTGTGCGCGTACGAGGTCGGCCCGCGCCTGTGCATCGTAGGTATCCGTGATGGTGGCTGTCCCCACCTCGAAGTTACGCTTGGCTTGTGCGAGTTGCTCGGAGATGGCGGCTTCCTGAGATCGCAGGTATTCCACCGTATCTTTCGCAAGCAGCACGGCAAAGTAGGCCTCCGACACGCGTACCATGAGCTTTTGCCCGGACAGTGCAAGCTGTGCCTCGGCTTGCGTCATGCCCACTTTGCTCTGGGTATAGGTCGCGCTGTTCTGCGGCCGGTAAAGTGGTTGGGTGGCATTGATACCCGCTTGCCACGAAGTGAAGCTCTGGCTGTTGTTGGGTATCCGGCTAGTGTCGTCCGACTTCACATCGACGTCGTTCCATTTGCTGTTCCCGCTCAAATTCACTTGGGGCAACAGCCCAGAGCGGCCTTGAACCACTCTTTCCCTCGCCGCTTCAACTTGGGCGCGCACGCCCGCATGGGTGGCATCGGCTGTGACGGCCTCGCGGTAGATCTTCAGTAAATCATCGCCCCAGGCCTGGGGTAGGACGGAAAAAAGGGCAAGGGCAAGGAGGGGTTTCCTCATTGGATCTCCAGTTGGGGCTTCTTGGGAACTCTCAAAAAACAAACGATTCGGGCTGCGGGGCATTGCGCAAGCCCGGGATATTAGCCTCAAACAATCCCGTATTAGAAAAAGCGCCGGCAGCCGTACGCGCCACCAAGCGCGCCGTCATGATGGGGAGCTTGCCCACCACCGCGATTAAACGCCCTCCCACGTTAAGTTGTTGTAGGAATTCGTCCGAAAGAACGGGAACCGAGCCGGTAAGTACGATCACGTCATAGGGGGCCTGGGCTTTCCATCCGCGGGCGGCGTCGCCCGTATACAGTGAAGTATTACTGATACCTGCCAAATGAAGATTGCGCGCCGCCATCTGGTGCAGTTCGGGATGAATCTCCACGGAGTGCACCTTGGCGGCCAATGTTGCCAGTAACGCCGTCATATGGCCTGAACCGCTACCTATCTCCAGGACAACGTCGGTAGGTTGAATGTTTACCTCTTGCAGCAAGCGCGCCTCCAGTTTTGGCGCTAGCATGACCTCGCCATGACCAAGCGGAATTTCCATATCCACGAAGGCAAGGGAACGGTAGGCGGGGGGAACGAAGTCCTCGCGCTTCACCTTGAACAACAAGCCCAAGATTTTTTGATCCAGCACTTCCCAGGTGCGCACCTGGCTTTCCACCATGTTAAAACGAGCTTGTTCGTAGTCCATTACCGAGGCTTTGTAAGTACCTATGCTTAATCTACGGTTCCAAATTATCCCACGATTGGATATGCTTCCCTCTCACTGGAGAGACCGCGATGCCAGCTAATTCCCAATTTCTTGCCGCGACGGCCCGTGCCGACGACGCGGCGTTGCAACCCTTCCCGAAGTCCCGAAAGATTTTTGTCACCGGATCCCGTCCCGATCTGCGCGTTCCCATGCGCGAGATCAGCCAGGAAGACACGCCCGCTTCCATGGGCAAGGAATCCAATCCTCCAATTTATGTTTACGACACTTCAGGTCCTTATACGGACCCCTCGGCCAAGGTGGATATCCGCTCAGGATTGGCCGCGCTACGAGCGCCCTGGATCGCCGAGCGTGGCGACACGGAGGAACTCGCGGCTCCTACATCGGCCTTTGGCCGCCAGCGCTTGAGTGACCCGAAGCTCGCCGAATTGCGTTTCAATCTGAAGCGGCATCCAAAGCGCGCATTAGCGGGCCGCAATGTGACGCAGATGCACTACGCCAAGAAGGGCATCATCACCCCGGAGATGGAGTTCATCGCCCTGCGAGAGAACCAGCGCCTGGATCTTTACTCCGGCCTTATCGGGAAACAGCATCAGGGAGAAAGCTTCGGTGCCAGCCTGCCCAAGCAAATCACGCCCGAGTTCGTGTGCAGTGAGATCGCCCGCGGCCGGGCCATCATTCCGGCCAACATCAACCATCCGGAGAGCGAGCCGATGATCATCGGACGCAATTTCCTGGTGAAAATCAACGCCAACATCGGCAATTCCGCCCTCGGATCCTCCATCGGCGAGGAGGTGGAAAAAATGACCTGGGCGATCCGTTGGGGTGGCGACACGGTGATGGATCTGTCCACCGGCAAGCACATCCACGAAACCCGTGAGTGGATCATCCGCAACGCGCCCGTTCCCATCGGTACCGTGCCTATCTACCAGGCCCTGGAGAAAGTGGACGGCAAGGCCGAGGACCTCACCTGGGAAATTTTCCGCGATACGCTCGTGGAACAAGCCGAGCAAGGCGTGGACTACTTCACCATCCACGCCGGCGTGCGCCTGCCCTACATTCCCATGACAGCCAAACGCATGACGGGCATCGTCTCGCGCGGGGGTTCCATCATGGCCAAGTGGTGCTTGGCCCACCATAAGGAGAGTTTTCTCTATACGCACTTCGAGGACATCTGCGAGATCATGAAGGCCTACGACGTCAGCTTCTCGCTGGGCGACGGGCTACGCCCCGGGTCTATTTATGACGCCAATGACGAAGCCCAGATCTCGGAATTGAAAACGCTGGGAGAACTCACCCAGGTGGCATGGAAGCATGATTGCCAGGTGATGATCGAAGGGCCCGGTCATGTGCCCATGCATATGATCAAGGAGAACATGGATCTCCAGTTGAAGTACTGCCACGAGGCCCCGTTCTACACCTTGGGCCCGCTTACGACGGACATCGCGCCGGGCTACGATCACATCACCAGCGCCATCGGCGCCGCGATGATCGGTTGGTACGGTACGGCCATGCTGTGTTACGTCACGCCTAAAGAGCATCTAGGCTTGCCCAACAAGAAAGACGTCAAGGACGGCATCATGGCCTACAAGATCGCCGCCCATGCCGCCGATCTGGCCAAAGGCCACCCTGGCGCGCAAATTCGAGACAACGCGCTGTCCAAGGCGCGCTTCGAATTCCGTTGGGAGGATCAGTTCAACTTGGGGCTCGATCCAGACACGGCCAGGGATTTTCACGACGAGACGCTTCCCCAGCACGGGGCCAAGCTCGCCCACTTTTGTTCCATGTGCGGGCCTCACTTTTGTTCCATGAAAATTACCCAGGACGTGCGCGACTACGCGAACAAGCAAGGCGTCAGCGATAAGGAAGCACTAACTCTGGGCATGCAGGAAAAGGCGGTGGAGTTCGTAAAAAGCGGAGCGGAGATCTACCGAAAAGCCTAGCTTTGCCGTAGTACGAAGTTCTCAGCCCAAGCCCAGACCCATCCTGCGTGGATTTTCTAATCCTACTCAAAGCGCTCGTCCTCGGTATTGTCGAAGGACTGACGGAATTCCTGCCCGTCTCCAGTACCGGCCATTTGATCTTGGCCGGGGCGCTGCTGGATTTCAACGACGCGAAGGGGAAAGTCTTTGAGCTAGCGATCCAGACCGGCGCCATGCTGGCTGTGGTTTGGGAATACCGGGCGCGCTTTGCGACGGTGCTTAGTGGTCTTACCTCGCAACTGGCGGCCCAGCGATTTGCCTTCAATGTGCTCGTGGCCTTCATTCCAGCGGCCGTTATGGGGCTTGCGTTGGGCAAGCTTATTAAGAGCCATTTGTTTGCCCCGGTTCCGGTGGCCATCGCATTCATCGCGGGCGCGTTCATCATTCTGTGGGTCGAGGGCAGGCAACGCTGCGCGCGGATCGTATCCGTGGACCACATGACGTGGGTGGACGCCCTAAAAGTGGGGTTCGCGCAATGTTTTGCCCTCATCCCCGGAACGTCGCGATCAGGAGCCACCATCATCGGTGGCATGTTGTTCGGGCTATCGCGCCAAGCCGCCACGGAGTTTTCGTTCTTCCTGGCGGTGCCAACCTTGATCGCGGCGGGCGCTTACGACCTTTACAAGCACCGCGATATCCTCTCCATGAGCGACCTTCCCGTGTTTGCCGTGGGCCTTATTTCCGCCTTTGTGTCCGCCTATCTATGTATACGCTGGCTCATCCGCTACGTCGCCAACCATGACTTCAAACCCTTTGCCTGGTACCGGATCGTCTTCGGGGTTGCCGTGTTGGTAACTGCCTACACCGGATGGGTAGACTGGGGCCCGCACTAAGTCGCAAGAACAGTTAGCGCCTACTCTGCGCGCTCAGGACTGTATCCATGGCAGCCCCGCATAGCGCCAGCCGCCGACTGAATTCCGGTGGCCCTGGTGGTCCTTGTCGCCCTCGAAGCCCTCCAGAACATTGAAGCACTGCGCATAGCCCGCGCCCTTGGCGGCGGCGGCGGCGGCATGGGAGCGAGCACCGCTGCGGCAAATGAACAAAGCGGCTGAGGTCTTGGGCACCGCTTGTTGAAGCTGCTCCAAAAACCGGGGATTTGGGACGCCCCCTGGATAGATTTGCCACTCGATCTCCACACTGCCCGGAATGCGGCCCACGTAATCGCACTCAGCCCGGGTACGAACATCCACAAGCACGGCGTCCTCGCGTCCTTGTAAGAACTCGAACGCCTCCAGGGGAGACAGCGCGCCTTCATAGGGAAGATTGCGCTCTTGTGCTCTTTGATGGGCCCGCTTAAGAATTCCCTCGATCGTTGCCATTAGTCATCTCCTCATTCTTCCCGTGATACTAATCCCCCCTCGCTGTAAACGAAACCGAGATTGCACGGACAGGCCTGACGCACCATAATGGACCCACTTCCCATTGGAGCGCACCAATCAAGTGCGCTCTGGATGCGAGAAACCTTCCTAACTGCATGAATTTACGACCTATCACGCCGACTCTTTCGTCGGCATGATACCTGCACCACAATGGCTCGTTTTCCCGCTTCTAGCGCGCCACTACAACAACTGGGAGATTCATGAAATGACGACGGCAGCAGATGTACTGAACATGATCAAAGACAACGAAGTGAAGTTCGTTGACTTCCGCTTTACCGACACCCGCGGCAAGGAACAACACGTGTCCGTGCCCGTGAAGGCCTTCGGCATGGAAAAATTCGAGGACGGCCATGCCTTCGACGGTTCTTCCATCGCGGGATGGAAGGGAATTCAGGCTTCAGACATGCTGCTGATGCCCGATCCCAGCAGCGTGCGTATGGACCCCTTCACCGATGAGCCGACCCTGGTGCTGTCCTGCGACGTACTGGAACCCGCCGACGGCAAACCCTATGACCGCGACCCGCGTTCCATCGGCAAGAAAGCCGAAGCCTATTTGAAAGCTACTGGATTGGGAGACACCGCCTACTTCGGCCCCGAACCTGAATTTTTTGTGTTTGATTCCGTGCGCTGGGGCGTGGATATGTCCGGCTGCTTCGTGAAAGTGATCTCGGAAGAAGCGCCCTGGATGACAGGCGAAGAGATCGAAGGCGGTAATAAAGGCCACCGCCCTCCGGTCAAGGGCGGGTATTTCCCCGTGGCACCGGTGGATTCCCTCCATGACATCCGCTCCGCCATGTGCATGGCGCTGGAAGAGCAAGGCGTGGAAGTCGAAGTGCATCATCACGAAGTGGCGGCGCCCGGCCAATGCGAAATCGGCACCAAGTACGCGCCCCTGGTTCAGCGCGCCGACTGGATGCAGATCATGAAGTACACCATTCAAATGGTTGCTCACTCCTACGGCAAGACCGCCACCTTCATGCCCAAGCCCATCGTCGGCGACAACGGCTCCGGCATGCACGTACATCAATCCATCTGGAAGGGCGGGCAAAACTTGTTCGCGGGCAACGGCTACTCGGGGCTCTCCGAATTCGCGCTGCACTACATCGGCGGGATCATCAAGCACGCGCGCGCGCTCAACGCCATCACCAATCCGGGCACGAACTCCTACAAGCGCTTGGTGCCGGGCTTCGAGGCCCCCATCAATTTGGCTTACTCGGCTCGCAACCGCTCTGCCTCGATCCGCATTCCCTTCGTATCCAGCCCGAAGGCGCGACGCATCGAAGTTCGCTTCCCGGATCCAACCGCCAATCCTTACCTAGCCTTTGCGGCGATGATGATGGCGGGCCTGGATGGCGTCCAAAACAAGATCCACCCTGGCGACCCCATCGACAAGAACCTCTACGACTTGCCGCCCGAGGAAGCCAAAAAGGTCCCCAACGTATGCTCGTCCCTGGACATGGCCCTGGATTATCTGGATCGCGATCGCGAGTTCCTGACCCGCGGCGGGGTATTCACCAACGAAATGATCGATGCCTACATATCCCTGAAGATGGAGGAAGTCACGCGTTTTCGCATGACCACCCACCCCGTCGAGTTCGACATGTATTACAGCCTGTAACTGGCAAGGGAGCGAAGCTCGGTGCTTCGCTCCTTTCTCGGTTGAATTGCTGTATCCGTGAGCCCATTGAGTCGTTAATAAGGTCTGGAACCATCCAAGGAAAGCTCATGCGCAACGGAAAGAAATCCATCGTGGCGGTGTTTTTAAGCGTTTGCTGGTCGTTCGCGCCGGCAGCGGATATTTGCAAGTATGTCGACGAGGACGGAAGAACCGTCTATTCGACGGTACCCCTGAAGAACGCAAAGAAAGTGGTTTGCTTCAAGACCTCGGCTTCGCCGCCCGCCACGGAGGAGTCCCCCAAACGGGAAGAACGTTCCGTGGAGTCCGCGCCTAAACCCAAGGTGGACGGCTCCACGCAAGCACGCCGCGACAATGACCGGCAAGGAATCTTGCAGGATGAATTAGCCAAGGAACGCCAGCTCCTGGAAGAGGCCCGGCAGGCCCTCGCGGAGCAGGAAGCCACCCGCGGCGGTGACGAGCGAAATTACCAGCGCGTACTCGACCGTCTCAAGCCTTACCAGGACAAAGTCGAGCAGCATCAACGCAATGTCGATTCTCTTAACAAGGAAATCACCAACCTTCGATGAACGCCCGCCGGCATCATCGAGCACGAGTTTAGGAGTGGCCTAGGTGTTAACGATGACTGACCGGTCCGATGCAAGATTGCACGTTCCATCTCGGGCTACATTTGCCACGGGCGGACTGGAGGTGCTGGCAACCGCGGTGGTGGCGTTGAACACCGCGCAGCGCATCTCCTACGTCAATCCCGCCGCGGAGAATCTATTCAAGATTAGCCAGCGCCACGTCCTTAACGTCCCGCTCGCGGAGGTCTTCCCCGAAAGCCCGGATCTGGAGGGCCTCGTGGAACAAGCACGGGTACGGTCTGCCAGCTTCACCTTGCACGGTCTGACCGTTACACCGGCAGGCCAGCCGAAGGTCGAGGTATCTTGCACCGCATCGCCCTTGGACTCCGGTGCCTTTACCGGTTTCATATTGGAATTCGTCGAGCTTCACCAGCAATTGCGCATGGCCCGGGACGAACGAATATTGGACCAGTCCGAAGCGAACCGGGCACTGCTACGCAACCTCGCCCACGAAATCAAGAATCCACTGGGAGGCATTCGCGGCGCAGCCCAACTCCTCGAGCGCGAATTAGACCGCCCCGGCCTGCACGAGTACACACAAGTCATCATGAAGGAAGCCGACCGCCTGCAAACCCTCATGGACAGGCTGCTTTCCAACCGGCGGCCCAAGCCCGCCTTGATGAATATCCACGAAGCGCTGGAGCGCGTGCGCAGCCTGCTGATCGCCGAGTACCCCAACGGCCTGCGCATCCGGCGCGACTACGACGTGAGTTTGCCCCCGCTCATGGCGGACCAGGAGCAAGTTATCCAGGCGATCCTCAACGTGACGCGTAACGCCGCGCAGGCCTTGCAAGGGAAGGGCGAGATCGTGATCCGCACCCGCGTCGCGCGGCAAGTCACCATGGCCCGCCGCCTCCACCGCATTGCCGCCATGATCCAAATCACCGACAACGGACCGGGCATCCCAAAGGACATCCAGGACAAGGTCTTTCATCCGCTGTTTTCCGGGCGGGAGGATGGCACCGGCCTAGGTCTCACCATCGCTCAGAACTACATACAGCAGCACCAAGGCATCATCGAAGTCGAGAGCGAACCGGGCCGCACTTGCTTTACTTTGCTGCTGCCTTTCCACGCCAGCGAACCCGCTCCGGACAATGCCATGACGGCGAAACCTACATTGGGATAGAGAATCATGAAACCAGTTTGGATCGTGGATGACGATCGCTCCATCCGGTGGGTGTTCGAGAAAACCTTGCAGCGCGAGGACATCGATTTCCGGCTTTTCTCTTCGGCGCGCGAAGCGCTCAGCGCGCTCGCCCAATCGCAACCGCAAGTGATTGTGAGCGACATCCGAATGTCCGGCGGTTCCGGGCTGGAACTTCTGCAAAAAGCCAAGGAGCAATATCCCGCGCTTCCCGTCATCATCATGACGGCCTATTCCGATTTGGATAGCGCGGTGGCCGCTTTTCAGGGCGGTGCCTTCGAATACCTGCCGAAACCTTTCGATGTCGATCATGCGGTGGCTCTCATTCGCCGGGCCATCGACGAGAGCATGCGCCAGGAACAAGGCCCCGAAGTGGGCGATACCGAAACCAATATCCTGGGCCAGGCCGCTAGCATGCAAGAAGTGTTTCGCGCCATCGGCCGCCTTTCGCAGTCGCACGCCACCGTGTTGATCAACGGCGATTCGGGAACTGGAAAAGAACTCGTTGCGCGCGCCTTGCACGAGCATAGCCCGCGCAAGGAAAAGCCCTTCATTGCCATCAACACCGCCGCGATTCCAAAGGACTTACTGGAATCCGAACTCTTCGGCCACGAGCGCGGTGCCTTCACCGGCGCGCAGAACATGCGCCGCGGGCGCTTCGAGCAAGCCGAGGGGGGCACGTTGTTCCTCGACGAAATCGGCGACATGCCCGCGGAGCTGCAAACGCGCCTCTTGCGCGTGCTCTCCGATGGAAACTTCTACCGCGTGGGCGGCCACCAATCCATTCGCGCCAGCGTGCGGATCATCGCGGCGACACACCAGGATCTCGAACAACGGGTGCGCCAAGGGTTATTCCGCGAGGATTTATTCCACCGCTTGAACGTGATTCGAATTCGAATCCCCGCGCTGCGTGAACGGCCCGAGGATATTCCGCTCTTGGCTCGCCACTTTCTCGCCAAGAGCGCGAAGGATATCGGCGTGGAACCTAAACGGCTGTCCGAAGCGGCGATGAAGTGTCTGAGTGCCCATGATCTGCCGGGCAATGTGCGGCAGCTCGAAAACCTCTGTCATTGGCTCACGGTCATGGCACCCGGGGTCAATGTGGACACTGCCGATCTGCCGCCGGAATTTCGCGCCGGGCTACGCGGAGCGCACTCGGACAACTGGGTAAGCGCCCTGGAGAAAGAGGCGGAGAGTGCGTTGCACCGGGGTGAGCATAATCTGATGCATGACATGACCCGCCAGTTCGAGCGCACGCTCATCCTCAAGGCACTCGCCCACACGGGCGGACGGCGCATCGAGGCTTCGCATCTCTTGGGCGTGGGACGCAACACGCTAACGCGCAAGATTCAAGATCTCGGTATTGAAGACAAGGAACCGCACCGCGAGCCGGGCTAGCGGCCCGCCGGGGAGTGTTTTCCCCTCCGTGGGACGCGCTGCGGCTTGCATTGACAAAGCCTCTTGCATGTGCGGGTTTACATTCCCATGCAGTGCCAATTTCTTTCGGCTTAACAAGGCAGTAGCGGCGTAGTTCGGAGCTGCCCTGCACACGCGCTGCACGCAACTCTCTGGCCCGCCCATTGCGTTATCAACCCCCGGCCCAAGACCGGCATTCGCCAGTCTGTACCAGGAGGGAGCGCACATGAATCTCTTGAACTCGTTGTTGATCTGGCCCGACAGGCTATTACCTTCCCTATTCGTCCTGCTCGTCATTGCGATGCCATTCATGTATGCGGCGCGCCATCCGGTCCATGCATTGGTGCGCCGTCTATTCCGCGCTTTCGAAAACCCCCTCAGACTGGCGTCGCGCTGGTTGTTCGATGTCGCTAACCGTCTGCGGGCACGTAACCGCGAAGTGTTATTCGCACACGGCGGGCGCGAAGCCAAGTTGGTCATCGATCGCGAATTCGAGCGCGTGACCCTCCTGGTGCAACGGGATTTGGAGGGCTACCCAGCACTACAAAGAAAGATCATGGACGAGATCACGCGTATCGAAGAGGATTACAAGAAGAGCGGCGAGGTGCCGCCCCCGCCCCCCGAGTGGGTCAATGCGATACAAGCGATCGCGGCCATCAAGGCGACGGGCGACGGCGTCGTCGAAGACATTCTGGCAACCATTCGCGACTCCCTGGACAAGATCTACAACCGCGTGGTTGCCGAGTATCGCGCGGGTTACCAGGAACGTCACGGCCTGCTCAAACGAGCGTTGCCGTCTTGGCGCTCCCTCGGCCAGACCATGAGCCAAGTGGAACGCAGCATCACCGGCCTTCACCAAAGCGCCGTGAAAATCGATTCGACCGTGCAAAAGCTCGAAGGAATCTATTCGCAAGGCGCCAAGACCGAGGATTCGCTGACGGCATCGGCCTCGGCGCAGTTCTTCATCGCAAGCCTTGTCATGCTGGTCGCCATTGGCGGGGCCTACGTCAACTACAAACTCATTTCGCTGCCCATGTCGGCCATGGTGGGCGGGGGCGACTACATCACGGAAACGCTGTCGGCCTCCGAAGTCTCATCGATGGTGATCATATTATTCGAGACTCTCATGGGTCTGTTCTTGATGGATGCGATGCGCTTCACGAATTTGTTTCCCTTGGGTAATCTCACGGAGAAAATGCGCCGCCGCATGATGTGGGCATCGCTTAGCATTCTGCTGGTGCTAGCGGGTTTCGAAGTGGCGTTAGCCATCATGCGCGATACGATCATCGCCTCCGATGTTGCCCTCAAACAATCCCTCGCGGACGCTACCACGGCCGCAACGGCGTCCGGATGGGTAACGCGCATCCCAACTTTCGGACAAATGGTCCTGGGATTCACCTTGCCCTTCGCCCTGGCTTTCGTCGCGATACCGCTGGAGCACTTCGTGAGTACGGGCAGGATCGTGCTGGGCGCGCTGTTGGTCATGGCGGTGCGCGGTGGGGCGATCTCGCTTCGTGTGGGAGCTAGCCTAGTGAGGGAAACGGGCAAGATATTCGTGGTGACCTACGACGTATTCATTTTCGCCCCGCTTGCCGTGGAGCGCTGGATAGCAAAGGCCCGGGATCATGCACCCGAGTTGGACAAGGCGAGCGGCCAGGGGGCGGCATGAAAAAGACCGCGCTTTGTGTTCTTCTAGTTGGCGCATCCATGTGGTTCGCCACGGGCTGCGGTCCGCAGTCAAGCCACAGCCAAGCCATCTACATGCTGGTCGATACGTCGGGTACCTACGCGAAAGAAGTAGGCAAGGCTGAGCTTGTCATACGGTACATCCTGGGCAACTTGAAGCCAGGCGACACCTTTGCCGTGGGCCGCGTGAAGAGCCGGAGCTTCACCGAGAAAGACATCGTGGCAAAGGCCAGTCTGAGCAAGGATCCACTTCAGGCCAATGCGCAAAAGAAAGTGTTTCTCGAGCAGATCGCGAAATTCTCCAAGGCAACCGCGGGGAATCAAGGCAGCAAGTACACGGACATCACTGGCGGTGTCTTGCAAGCCGCGGAATTTCTGAACGAGGCTGGCGCCAGACGCAAGACCATCGTTATCTTCTCCGATATGCAAGAGGATCTCGACCAACAAACGGTGCGCGATTTTCCCATCAAGCTAAATGGCATTGGTCTGGTAGCGCTCAACGTCACCAAACTTTCCTCCGACAATGCAGACCCGCGCCGGTATCTCGGCCGTATCGAGCGTTGGGAGCAAAAGGCGCGCGCCGCCGGCGCGACCGAATGGCGCGTAGTCAACGATATGGAACATCTGGAGCGCGTCTTCGAGCGGCGCGGATAAGCGGGCTCGGTAAATCCCCACCCAAGGCGAACCGTTTCTGGTTCGCCTAATTTTTTACGGGTAGAAGATGTGTTTGCCAATGCGAGCAATGGTGCGCTTCCCCTTTGCCCAACTTGGCTTTATGTAGACCGCATGGTAGTGCAGCGCACCCTTGAGCATGGGCGGCACCTTCCCGTAGTACATGGTTTGCGCGATCGTCATCGCTTGCTGCCACGCCTCGCCTTCGGGCCTGGGCACGCTATCGAATTCGGTCCATGAGAAAGCACCCACATAGCGCCCGCGCAGCGGATCCCAATTCTTTTGATAGACGACTTCGCATACCGTATCCGGATAGCGGGCTGAGTTCACCCGGTTCATGGTGACCTCGGCGACGGCATACTGGCCAACCAACGGTTCTCCGCGCGCTTCGTGATATACGTTGAGTGCGAGGCAGGCGAGATCTCGCTTATGCGACTCCTCGGTCACAACGGACCGCGTGAAAAAGGCGAGCGCGCCAAAGCACAAAGCGAGGACGCCCACAACGACCAAGGGAAGTTTGTCCATCAACTGCCACCGAAACCGCAGGTCGGTCCACCAGCCCCCAATGCGGCGGCTCCGGCGCGCGGGACGCCTCCGAATTAAGCCCTTCAATAACATTCGCTTGCATATTCATGGCATACGCCGTGATGGCGCGTCAACTCACTCCAAACGCACGAACTACGCCTAGCAAAATGAGCCTTGCATGACTAAATCTTTGAGAATTTCTCGCGAAGAATATTCTTCTGCACCTTGCCCATGGCATTACGCGGTAGATCTTCGACGATGTGCACACGCTTGGGAGTCTTGTAATTGGCGAGCTGTGCCTTGACCTGTGTAATAACCTCTACCTCGGATAGCCGCGCCTCCTTCCGCAACACCAGGACAGCGGTTACAGCCTCGCCGAAATCGGGGTGGGGGACACCGATTACCGCGCTCTCCAACACACCGGGCAGTGCATCGAGTACCAGTTCGACCTCCTTTGGATACACGTTGTATCCCCCGCTGATGATGAGGTCCTTGGCGCGGCCCACGATCGATAGATAACCACTCTCATCGAAGACGCCCACATCGCCAGTCTTAAACCATCCATCGGCCGTGAACTCTTCCTTCGTCTTCTCGGGCATTTTCCAGTAGCCAGCGAAGACGTTATCGCCCTTGATCTGTATCCCCCCCGCCTCGCCGCGCCCCAGGGGACGATCATGCTCGCCGGCTACCCGTACTGCATTGCCAGGTAGAGGTAATCCAACGGTCCCGCCCGCGCGAATTCCTTGCAGTGGATTGGAAGTAATCATCCCGGCCTCCGACATGCCGTATCGTTCCAAAATACGATGGCCGGTTCGTCCCTCGAATTCCGAGAAAGTATCCAATAACAAAGGCGCGGAGCCCGAGATGAATAGCCGCATATTGCGCACGGCCTCGCGGCCAAAGGTTGGCTCCGCCAATAACCGCGTATAGACCGTGGGAACACCCATCAATATTGTTGCCTCGGGCAGGGCCGCAAGTACGCCCTTCGGATCGAACTTACGGTGCCAGAGAATCTTGGCGCCCGCGGCAAGCGCCGTGTGATTGGCCACGAATAAACCGTGGATATGAAAAATGGGTAAGGCATGCACCAACACATCACGGCTGCTGAACGCCCAATACTCTACGAGAACACGGGTGTTGGACGACAAGTTGCGGTGCGTGATCATGGCACCCTTGGAACGGCCCGTCGTCCCGGAGGTATAGATGATCACCGCCGTATCGTCCGCCGCCACCGCTGCCACCGGTGCTTCCCTCGTAACGCTGGCCAAGGCATCCTGTAGGGATCCCTCGCCCTCTTCATTCAGCGTCAATACGGTAGCGTCCGTCAAGGATTCGATTTCGGCTTTCGATTGCGGCGAACAGATCACCAGTTTTGGTTGCGCGTCGCCAAGGAAATAGGCCAACTCGGCGCGCCGGTAGGCCGTGTTAAGCGGAACGTAGATCACACCTGCACGCAAGCACGCAAGGTAGAAGAACAGCGATTGCACCGATTTTTCCGCTTGCACGACCACCCGGTCACCGCGCCCGGTCCCAAGGCGGGCTAACAGTGTGGCGTAGCGCCCGCTGCTCGCCAGCAAATCGCGCCCCCGGTATTGGTGGCCGTCTTCGGTTTCGATGATCACGCGGTCCGGGTAGTTGCCATGGGCCGCTTCAAACAGGGAGAAAACATTGTCGTTCATGATGGGTAATTTTCCAATCGTGAATCCAGTACGCCTTCGGCAATTCCAAGCTCGAGCAACTGCGCCGCCGTGGAAGCTCCGGCTACCGGCCGGCCAAGAATGCTGTTCACGGCGGCCGAACCCAGAACTTCCACGCGTGCGCTGGTCAACACCGATACACGCTCCACGGCAGCGGCAAATACCACATAGACGGCACCCGATGCGCCACCCGTAATCCACAGAACGGTTTTGTGGCCTCGCGCAGCAAGGTTGCGGATGCCCACGCATAGGTGAACGAGATACTCGGCGAGGAGCGCCTTCTCGTCGGCAACTTTCGCCGCGTGACCGCTGGCGTCCAGGAGCAAAATGACGGGGCTGGCAGGGTGAGAATGCGCTACCTCTCGCACAAGATCCGCAAGCTGCCAAGAGTCCGTTGCACCGAAGGCGCCGCCCGAAAGAAAACCGCAAAACACCGCTTTACGTGAGGCGGGCGCGGGAAAGGAGAACACGATATTTCCGCGCTGGGCCGCGGTGTATGACGGAGGAAGTAACGTTTGCAGTTTGTGGCGGTAATCCGGTGCTTGCGGCACCGCGCTTAAACGCTCCTCCAGCATGACGTGATCGTGCCTCCCGTCATTGGCGGACTTCGGCTGCGCGAGCCAGCGGCCAATGGCGCCCTTCATATCATCGTCCAACTCGCCATGCCGGTCGGTTTGCAGGCGAGCGCTTGCGCCCAACAAAGCAGACACGGCGATGGGATCCGTGGAATCGAAAACCGCGCGGCCTTCCACGCTTTCGATGATGGACGGCCCTGAAGTGGATAGCCGTGTGGCCGCCGAATAGATGCGATGGCTAGCCAGCATCGCCAACAAGCTGGCGCCACCATAGCAACCGCGCCCCAGCACCGCGAGAATGGGAATGCCATCCGCCTTTGCCAGCAGCGCTTCCCGGTAAAACCGCCGAAACGCCGCGAGGGCGGGTAGGCCTTCATCCACTTTCGCTCCCGAGCAATCGAGCAACCAGACCATGGGGCGGCGTCGCTCGCGTGCTTGCCCGATCACCCACAACAGAGCTTCGCCGTCCGCTACACCGATGGCACCGCGCGCATGGCCAGGATCCGTGGCAAAGAAAAAAAGCGGCTGTCCATTCAGGCTGGCCTGCCCGCACAAAGCCTTCGCGCCGCTTAGGGTCTTGTATTGCGCATCATCGAATATCCGCGCAATCTTCCCTGGGATATCGCCCTCGCTCACGGCTTGCACCACTGTTCGATGATGCTCTCGAACACCGCCGTGGCTTGATGCACGCGCTCCATGACGCAGTATTCATCCGTTTGGTGAGCCATTTGTGGCTCGCCAGGACCCAATATCAACGTGGGAGGACCACCCAATGCCGGAGTCAAGGCCGCGGCGTCGGTGAAGTACGTGGCGGTGCGCGCCCGCGGGCGTTCGCCCAGGATGGGTTGCATGATGTCGTAAACGGACTGCACCCATTCCTGCTCGGGTGCCGTGTAGATACTCTCCAAGTCCATCATCACTTCCAGCGATACGTCGTTGCCTAGCTGCCGCGTGAGCTGCTGGAGAAGCTCCGCGTGATGCGTCCCGGGTACAGTTCGTATATCGATAGCCACGCTCGCCTCATCGGGCACCGAATTGATATTCAGACCGCCATGGAAGCTTCCGACGTTCAACGTCGATTGTCCCATCAAGCTGTGAGGCGGGGAGTTGAAGCGAAAATTCTCCAGGGCCGTCACGGCACGCGCGGCCTTGTACACCGCATTCACCCCGCGCTCCGGCATGGATCCATGGGCCGTGACACCATGCGCTTTCGCGGTCAACCAGAAAGCGCCCTTGTGGCCGACGAAAGGATAGTTGCTGGTGGGCTCCGCCACCACGATGGCGCCCGCCACACCAAGATGCTCTTCCTTAACCAGCTTGAAGGCGCCCTCGCATCCAGTCTCCTCCGCCGCCGTAATGATGAGCACCAGGCCCGGTGTCGTGCGTAGGTGGGGCGCCAATTTCGCGGCGGCCACCACGAAAGCGGCCACACCCGACTTCATGTCGCTACTACCCCGGCCGAATAATCTACCGCCGTCTGTTTCTCCGGCGAAGGGGTCTTTCTTCCATTTCGCCGCACCCAGCGGGACCGTATCGATGTGTCCCGTGAAGCACAGCGGAGCGCCAACGCCATTTCCAATGCGGGCAACAAGGTTTGAACGTTCCTCGCCGATCTGGTGGTATTGAAGACTAAATCCCGCCGCTTCCAGTATGGCCCCCAGATGCCTGGCGCAATCGCCCTCCCTGCCTGGGGGATTGATGGTATTCATCTCCACGATTTCTCGCGTGAGTCTCAGTGCATCGAACTGGCTGTTCATGAAATCTCCCCGTGTCCCTGCGCGCCAAAGTAGGCTTGCCGTACTTCATCGTTTGCCTTGAGTTGCTCAGCGCTACCGGCCGCCGCCACGCGGCCCTGGGCCAATACGTACCCGTAGTGGGCAATGGCAAGGGTCTGGCGGACATTTTGTTCCACCAGCAAGACCGTGACGCCCATCCGATTGATGCGCTGAATGACGAGAAAGTTCTCCTTCACCAATAGCGGCGAGAGCCCGAGGGAGGGTTCGTCGATCAACAATAACTTCGGTTGCGACATGAGACCCCGGCCGATGGAAAGCATGGCCTGCTCGCCTCCCGAGAGAGTACCGGCCAATTGGCCTTGGCGTTCTTGCAAACGCGGAAAGATGTCGTAGACGTCGCGCAGGCGCTTGGCAACGGTGGCTCCAACTTTTTCGAGATAAGCGCCCGCGCGCAAGTTCTCCTCGATAGTCATCTTGGGAAATACCCGGCGGCCCTCGGGGATGCAGGCGACGCCACTGGCGATGATTGCGTGAGTGGGAACGCTTGCGATGTCCTGACCGTTCAATATCACCCGCCCCACACGCGCCAGCGTCAGCCCAAGGATGACCCGAATCAGCGTGCTCTTTCCCGCTCCGTTGGAACCCAGGATGCAGGTGATACTGCCTTCTTCAACGCTCAGTGAAACACCCGACAAGACGTCGGCTTGGTCGTAACCGGCAAAGATATTTTCCAATACAAGCAATGCCGCCATGCTCAGTCCGCCCCCAGGTAGGCCTGCTGCACGGAGGGGTCCGCCGCCACTTGTGCGTAGGGGCCCTCGCACAGCTTCTCGCCGAAATTGAGCACGATACAGCGTTGCGTGATGCGCCCGATTACTCCCATTTCGTGTTCGATGAGAATGATCGCCAGCTCTGGGGTCGTTTCGCGCACCAACAGAATGTCATCCATCAGCTCGCGCGTCTCCTCGTGCGTCATGCCCGCCGAGGGTTCATCGAGCAGCAGAAGTCTCGGCTGGCTGATGAGCGCGCGGCACACTTCCACCCGGCGCCGGTCGATCATGCCCAAGGATCCGGCCGCATCGAATAGGCGCTCGGGCAACTTGGCGTTAAAGGAGCGCAGCAACGCCCGGGCGGCTTCGATGTTCGCGCCGATTTGCGCCGCCAGGGCGCGGCGCTGAAATAGATTGAACAGGAATCCCCGCTGTAAATTGCGGTGATTACCAATCATCAGGTTGTCGAACACGGAGAGCGAAAGACATAGGCGCGAGCGCTGAAAGGTACGTGTGATGCCCGCCGCGTAGATTTGTTGCGGAGTATGGCCCGTGAGTGGATGCCCAGCGAACTCCACTTCGCCATCCACTAAGGGATAAAGCGCCGTAAGCGCATTGAAGAAGGTGGTCTTGCCCGAGCCGTTGGGGCCGATCAGCCCGAGAATTTCCCCCGCATCCACGGATAAGCTCAGTTTGTTCAGCGCCGTCAAGCCACCAAAGCGTACCGTTAGATCGCGGCAAGCAAGCAGGCTCACGCCGTTTTCCCCGAGACGAACACGCGTAGGCGCCGTGGTATCAAGCCATCGGGGCGGAAACGCAGAATCAGCACCACCAGCACCGAGAACAACAAGATGCGGTATTCCTGGATGACCTGGAGTTTTTCTGGCAGTACGATGACCAGCGCCGCCGCCGGAATGATGCTCCACGGATTGCCCAGGCCGCCCAGAATGACGATGGAAACGAGAATCAGAGAATCGCTGAAGGTGAAGTCCGCCGGCGCGATGAAGCCAGTCATCATCGCATAGAGGGAACCGGCCAGGCCGGCGAAAAAATTGCCGAAGGCGAAGGCAAGCACCTTCGACCGCCCCACGCCCACTCCGAACACCGAGGCGGCGGTTTCGTCTATGCGCACGGCGTCCAAATACAAACCAATCCACGAGCGCTCCAGGCGCTTTACCAGGGCGAAGGCAACGACCAGAATAACGAGCGCGAGCAAGGCGTAGTTCACGTAAAAGGAAATCTCTCCCGTTTGGCCGTACGCGATGTTGTCGTTGAAGGCGTAGCCCGCGACGCGCAATCCGGGTAGCTTCAAGCCTTGCGGGCCGCCCAGGAGATCGTTCACCTCCAAAAAGGTTTTGAACAAAATTCCGAAGGCAATGGTGATCAGGGCTGCGTAATGCCCGCGTGTGCGCAGCATGGGCAAGGTAAGCACCGTCCCGGCGAGCGCGGCCATTGCGCCTCCCAATAACAGAATGACCAGGTGCGGAATGGCTGTGTGTTGTGCGAGAACCGCTGTCGCGTAGGCGCCCATGCCGAAGAAAGCCGCCCCCGCGAAATTCACCACGCCGGCGTAGCCGAACTGGACGTTGAGTCCCAGGCAGGCGATGCAGAACAGCATCACCTTCACCAGCATGAGCAGCGCGAAATGGTCCCCATGAAACAACGCCATCAAGGCGAGCGTGGCGACCACGACCAGCGTGTTCACTTGCGAGGAGCGCGAGGCATGGGTCGCTTCCAGCGTGCGCAGTGTCCCTAGCCGCCCGGCCGCTGCGAGAACGATGATTGCGGCGAGCGCCACCGCAGCCACCGCCCATTGCTGCTCCACCGCCAGTAACAAATAGCCGAGCGCGGCGAAGCTCGCGATCGAGATAACCGCAACCCCCATGTTGGGAAGCGCGCGTTTCATACCCGCTCGGCGCTACGCTCGGCGATCAACCCCGTGGGCTTCCACGCCATGATGGCGATGATGACGGCGAACGCAAACACATCCTTGTAGGCGCTGGCCACGGGCAACAGGACGGCACCGCCTGTTTGCAATGCGGCGAATAGAAAACCGCCGAGAATAGCGCCATAGATGTTTCCCAAACCGCCGACGACCGCCGCGCTAAAGCCGATCACGCCCAGCAACAACCCCATGCCGAAGTTGATCTCGTTGTAATACAGGCCGTTGGTAACTCCGGCCAGGCCCGCGAGCCCGGAGCCGATGCCGAATGTGACCAACACCGTGCGCTCGAAGTCGATACCCATCAGTTTCGCGGTCTCGCCGTCCTGGGCCACGGCGCGAATGGCGAGTCCCAATTTGCTGCGCGTCATGACGAGGTGTACCAGCACGATGGCGCCCAATCCTAGCAAGAGGAGGAGCACGCTGTCGTAGCGCAGGGTAAAGGCACCGAAGTTGGCGGATTCCGTGGTGAGCAGGCCAGGAAAGGGTTTCGGGTTCGAGCCGTTCGGGTATTGCGTGCGCACCAACTCACGCAAGCCCGTACCGGCCATCAAGGTGATGAGCAGCACGTTAAGTGGCGGTGCGCCTCGCAGCGGCAGCACGAGATACTTTCCCAGGGCCGCGCCCAGCAGAGCCATCATAAGAATGGGTATGAGTAGCACGGCGGCAAATTGCACTAAGGGCGAGTGAACGCCGCTCGCCTGCAAGCCGAGATAGACCGTATATCCGCTGAAAGCCCCCACCATCAGCACGTCGCCGTGGGAGAATTTGATGACGTCGAGCACACCGAAGAAGAGCGTGAAGCCCACGGCCACCAGGGCGTAGATCATCCCCAGCATCACACCGTTGAAGACGTATTGCGCGAGCAAGCCAGGATCCATTAGAGGCCCGGCGGTTTCGGCATGGCGCCCGAAGCCATCACATCTGCTCGTACTTACCTTCGCCTGCCTCCACCGCACCGCGCCCGGCTAGCTTGTCGTACCAGGCGCGCAGGCGCGCGCGGACTGCCTTGAAGCCTTCGATCAAAGGTCCGCGATCGTAGTTGATGATCACCATGAGGCTGTTGCGGGGCTTGTCTTGCGCGCTCATGGGTTTGACGCTGTGATAGCTCTCGGGAGTGACGGCGAAGGCATAACCGGTGTTCGGCGCGAAACGCATGGCGCGCGCTTCACGAAAACCGCCACTGGCATCCTTATCGTGGAATACGGTCCCAAGATGAACTTGAGACTCGTCGGCGGGGAGATAGTATTGAACGGTGATGGCCTTGCGCGGCGAATCCGGATGGATGGAAATCTTGTAGCCCCCTAGATCGCGAAACAGCGTGATGTGTGGCCGGAATTTGATGGCGGTCTCGGCCTTGCCCGTAATGGTTTCCAGAACCGGTTTGAATTTCGCACGCCACGCTTGCTCCACCTTGCGCGAATTCAAGCCCGCGACGATCTGATTCCAGAATGTGCGCTGGGCGGGTGGCAGCCGCTCGATATTGGCCACCAGCAAGGGAAATTGCAGGCGGGCGCTGCGGCCATCGGCCATGATGGCATCGCTGTGTTTGAGTTCACGGTAGTAATGATCATGGGGGAGCATGGCCAGCAACTCGGCGTATGCTTCGGGCGGAAAAATATTCTCCAGCACCACGTGATCGAAGGGCGCATGCTCAAGACGGGTGCGCTCTATCACAGCGGCCAAATGAGCGCTGATTTGCGCCGCCGTAATCATCGGGCGTTCTCGGCGATCACCGCATCCAATATGTCTCGCGGCGTGCGGTACATGCGCACGCGGCGCTGCTCCTCCAATCCCGAGGCGAGCTTGCGAAAAGGCCGGATGAAAGGATAACGGCTAAAGACATGGCGCAATGCCGTGTGGCTGCGCAAGACTTCGGATACGCGTTCGTAGTTACCTGGAATGGCCCAGGAAGAAGGCGGGGAGGAGGAAGCTCCCTTACGCCAAACCACCATGATGTTGCCACCATCCGCGGAAGTAAACCGGCTCACCACCGTAAAGCCCGCGCGCTCGCCAGTCTTTTCCAAGGCCGCCAAATTGAAGTGATACAGATGCCCCCGATGAAATTGCGTGTGGGGTTGTTGGCACACGGCCTCGGCATTGGGTACCTCGACGACAAGAAGCCCTTCCGGGCGCAGCCAGCCATGCACGTTTCGCAGCGCGCCAAAGGGGTTTTCCAGATGCTCCACCATGTGGAACATGGTGACGACATCTTGCGATTCCGGCTCCACGGGGCAATCCTGGTGAAAGCCTTGGCGCACGGGAAGCCCGAGAACTTCGGCGGCGTAACGCGCGTATCCCTCGTTGGGCTCGAAGCCCGTGGCGTCATACCCCATGGACCGCAGGACATAGACCACTTCGCCACCGCCAGCGCCCACGTCCAGCACACGCATGCCCGGCTTGAGCACATCGCGTAGCCGCTGGTAGCGTTCCACGGCAACCTTACCGGAACGGTAGGTGTGCTTGGGCTTGGGTTGGTAAGTGCCCTTGAAGTCCAAGCGATACTCCTGCGCATAGAACTCACGCACTTGTTCGGGCGCGGGCCGCGGGTCCGTCCACACCAATCCGCACTGCCTGCAAATCACCGAACGCAGATGGGCGCCATGGCGATCCTTGCTGCGTATCTGCTCAGCATCCTCCGACCCGCACAAATTGCAGGGGATGGTGCAAGGCACGGACGTATTCATAGGCAGAGCATTGAGTGCCGGTACCGGGAGGGATGGCCGCGAATTTTACTCCTGCACCCGGTGTTAGTCG
Organism: Burkholderiales bacterium; assembly: GCA_046160525.1. GTDB lineage: Bacteria > Pseudomonadota > Gammaproteobacteria > Burkholderiales > SHXO01 > SHXO01. The sequence goes on along the minus strand of JBJXGQ010000084.1, from coordinate 37,552 downwards.
TCATCACGCTTTCCGGACGCCTCCAATTCCTGCAAGCGCAAAGCCCTGTCGTAGAACTCCGTATAGCAACTAATGGTAATGTCGCAGGAGATGGTCACCCCCGCGTGCTGGCCTTCCCAGGCATAGACGCGGTGGCGCGTGTGCGCGCTCTGCGGGGGGCCATGGCGGTCCGTGAGGTGGGCGATAATGCGGTTCAAATCGTTGCTACCCACCGTGAGAAAAGTACCGGCGATGAAGCGGCCCTTGTAGAAGTAGTAGCTGATGCGGCGCACTTCCAGCCCGGCGAAGAATGGCCGGTCGGAAAGGCGCCGGTAGTGCCCCGAATTTTCGTCCTCGATAATGGTCTTTAGATCGGTGCGGTATTTCTCGATGGGAGCCCCCCACTCCACTCCGAGAAAATCGCGCGGCTCGTTCTGCATGGCGTAACCCGCCAACGGGCAACAAGCTAGCGCCCACAGCATGATCCCTCGCATCCTCGTCTCCCCTGTTTTCGCGTTGGAAGGCAAAAGTATCACACGAGTTTGCCGCTCAATGCCCGGGGTAGAAATCGAACCGCCCGGCAAAGAGCAAGGAGCCCTCCCGGGTCAAGTGAGTGGTGTCGGCGTAGAGCAGGTGGCCGTCCTTCTTGGCGTAGCAATACTGCGCGTCGCACAGGACTGGGTAGGTATCGAAAACCCTGACGCCGGGAAAAGCCCGCGCGGCATCGTACAGGAGATCCCGGTATAGCTGGGTGGTGGAGTCCACCCAGCTGCGCTCCACCACACAATGAGGCTTGGCCGGCTGGGCGGAGAACGCGCGAGCCATGAGGCAGTTACGCGGGTGAAAATTGAGCGGCGGATTGTCGGTGAGCAGCACAACTTGCTTTCCCGCCTGGGTCAGTTTCCCCAGGGTCGCACGCAGACCCGCGCTGAACACAGCGTTATTGTCCGCCGAAGGAAGATTCGGGTGCGAAAGGGTGACCCCGCGTGCGCTGTTCATGTATCCCGTGCCGTTAAAGGCGAGCACCACCATACGCAGGGCTTTGGCCGCTGCGATTTCATCGATGGCGGGCGTGACCGAGTCCTTGCATTTTCCACCGGGCCCGCCCTCGTTGGTCACACCGTAGAGCGGGGCGCAACCGCCATAGGAGTACACCCGCACGCCATCGCCGTACTTTCTTGCATAGGCATAAACGCCCACGGAAAAATGATTGGCGTGACTATCGCCAAGAATGGCCATGGCAGCGTTCGCGCTGGCGGCGTGCTCCCCAGGAGTCATGGTTGCGATCTCCGGCGCGCGCGGGAGACGGTCTTCAAAGCCGTGTACGTTCTTGGTGTATTTCCCCAGCGCACCCGCGATGACCATGGACACGATCAAGCCTGTAAGCACGCGCGGCGTTGCGTTACGCCGGATCGGACGCTCAAGCAATTGGTAGGACAAGACCGCGAGCGCCAACGCAATTCCCACCGCGCTTAGGAGCTGCCATATCGCTGGGGGTTGTGGTTCCGTGATGCGTAGGAAGGCCAGAAGCGGGTAATGCCACAAATACCATGCGTAGCTCACCAAGCCCAAAGCCACGAGCGGCGGCCAGGACAGGATGCGCCGGTTAAAACCCGCGCGCGGGCCGGCGGCGATGAGCAGGCAGGTTCCCGCGACGGGAAGTAACGCATAGGGCCCTGGGAAAATGCTTTGGCGTTGGACAAGCAAGAATCCGCAGGCAACCAATAGGGCTCCCAGCACTGCCCACAGTTGCGCATTTGCGAGATGCCGCCAACCGCACGCACCTGCCAACCGCGCCGGGAAATCCTCACCGGGCTTTAAGTGGCGCGCACCCTGTGCCAACAGCGCCCCGGCTAACAACTCCCAGAACCGGCTCCACGGCAGGTAGTACGCCGCCGTCTTCGTGTTAAGGCTCATCCAGCACGAGGCCGCGAAAGAGAGCACGAATAACACAAGGAATACCCGGCCGAAGGAGATACGCAGGCGTGCCAGTGCGATGAGCATCACGGGAAAGACGAGATAGAACTGCTCCTCCACGCTCAGGGACCATAGATGTAATAGTGGTTTTAGCAGTGCATCCGTATCGAAATAACCCGCTTCGCGGTTGAGCACGAAGTTGGCGATGAAAACCGCGCTGGCGCCAATGTGCTTGCCTAGCTGGCTGTACTCGTCCGACATCAGCGCCACCCAGCCCGCGGCCCAGCACGTGAGTAATACGAAAACCAGGGCGGGAAAGATACGGCGGATGCGCCGGGCGTAGAAATTCGCCAAGCTGAAGCGATTCGACTGCATCGCGCCCAGAATCAGCGAGTGGATGAGGTAGCCGGAAATCACGAAAAACACATCCACGCCGGTGAATCCCCCGGGGATCCACTGGCTTTCTACGTGATAGAGCACCACGCCCAGAACGGCGATGGCGCGCAACCCGTCGATATCCGCGCGGTATACCGTCTGTGAATGCGCCGGAGTAGCCGCGTTCAACGGATGAGGCGCGTCATGAATTCTCCAACGCCACGGCCAACCCTCGTAGCGCGGGCGTTTGCGCCAAGATCACGTAGGTAGGGACTTGCGCCACGTAACTGGAGAAACGGCCCTTGTGCTCGAAGCGCACGCGGAAGGCGGAGCGATCGAAGTAATCTCCCAACTTCGGCACGATGCCTCCGCCGATGTACACCGCGGCACGGGCACCCAGGCAGACGACGAGATTCGCGGCGGCCGTGCCCAACGCGGCACAGAAGATTTCCAGCGTTTCGGCGCACTGCGTATCATCACGCCGCAGGCCCGCTTGGCTCACTTGCTCGGGCGAGTAGTTGCGAGGCACGACATGAGCAAGCTCGCATAGCGCCCGGTAGACATTCACCAACCCAGGACCACTCAATAGCCGTTCCGCCGACACGTGACCGTGGTGCTGGCGCAGCACCCGCAAGACATCGTCTTCGCGCTCGCTCATGGCGCTAAAGGCCACGTGGCCGCCTTCGCCTTGCAGCGTGATCCAGCGGTTGCCATGCGGAATGAGCGCGGACACGCCCAAGCCAGTACCAGCTCCCAACAATGCGATCGGTGTTCCAGGCACGCCTTCGCCGCGCCCCACCTTGCGAAGCTCGTCTGCCTGCAATTTCGGTAACGAAAGCGCCAGGGCAGTGAAGTCGTTGATGACGAGTAGCCGGTTGAGCTTCAGGCGGCGGCGCGCCTGCTCGATGGAGAATGCCCAGGGGCTGTTGGTGAGTTTGACGAAGTCTCCGGTAATGGCGGTGGCCACGTCCATGGCCGCCTCCGTGAGGACAGGACGGCCCACTTGGTCCAGGTAATACTCAACGGCTTCCTCCAACCCGCGATAGTCCGCGCATTGAAGAACGAGTTCGTCTTGCGGCGTGCCGCTACCCTGCGGCAGCAGCGCAAAGCGGACATTGGTACCTCCGATGTCCGCGAGTAATCGCATAGGAATTAGCCGTGCAGTACACCCTTGGTTTTCGCCACCACGTTCTCGGTGGTGAAACCAAAGTACTTGAACAAGTCTCCAGCAGGGGCGGATTCGCCGAAGCGGTCCATGCCCACCACGGCGCCTTCGAGCCCCACGTACTTACGCCAGTAGTCGGTGACTCCCGCTTCGATGGCCACGCGCGGCAATCCACCCGGGAGAACTGCCGCCTTGTAGGCCGCGTCCTGCGCGTCGAATACAGAGGTACACGGCATCGAGACTACACGCACGGCCACGCCTTGCGCGGCGAGTGCCTTCTGGGCAGCAAGCGCAAGCGCGACCTCGGACCCCGTGGCGATCAATACGGCCTTGGGATTCGGTGTGTCCGCGAGCACGTATGCGCCCTTGCGGATGCCCTCCATCTGCCCACCATCACGAGCAACGTGGGGAAGATTCTGGCGCGACAGCAACAGCGCGGAAGGCCCCTTGCGGCGCTCCACCGCCGCCACCCAGGCAGCGGCGGTTTCGGTGGCATCGCAAGGACGCCAGACATCCATATTAGGTATCAGGCGCAAACTCGCGGCATGTTCCACGGCTTGGTGAGTAGGACCATCCTCGCCCAAACCAATGGAATCATGAGTGAACACGTAGATGCCCCGCAGCCCCATCAAGGCGGCCATGCGCAGCGCATTGCGCGCATAGTCCGAGAACACGAGGAAGGTGCCGCCATAGGGAATGAAGCCCCCATGTAGCACCAAACCGTTCATGACGGCGCACATGCCGAATTCGCGCACGCCGTAGAAGAGATAGTTGCCGCCGGCATCCTTCTTCACGCCTTTGGAACCGGCCCACAAGGTCAGGTTGGAGGCTGCAAGATCCGCGGATCCGCCCATGAGTTCAGGGAGGACGGGCCCGATGGACTCCAAGGTGTTCTGTGAAGCCTTACGCGTGGCGATGGTCTCTGCCTTGTCGTTGGCTTTGGCGAGCATCTGCGCGGCGTGGTCGCGCCATTGTGCTGGCAGTTCTCCCTTCACGCGCCGCTCGAATTCGGCGGCCTCATACGGATAGTTCTTTTTGTACTTCGCGAATAGCTCGCTCCATGCGCCGTGCATCTTCGCGCCGCGCTCCTGCGCGTTCCATCCGGCGTAAATGTCTTTTGGGATCTCGAAAGGCGCGTGCGGCCAAGCGAGCTTTTCACGGGTGGCCGCTACTTCTTTCTCGCCCAAGGGCGAGCCGTGGGCCGCGCCTGTATTGGCTTTGTTGGGCGAGCCCTGGCCAATGGTTGTGCGGCAGCAGACCAGCGTTGGGCGCGCGCTTTCCCGCTTCGCGGCGGTAATGGCGTACTCCACGGCGCTAAAGTCGTGGCCGTCCACATTACGGATGACGTTCCATCCATAGGCTTCAAAGCGTTTGGGCGTATCTTCGGTGAACCACTGGTCCATGCGGCCCTTCTCCGAATCGATGGAGATGCCGTTGTCGTCGTAGAGCGCGATGAGCTTGTTCAACCCGAGGGTGCCCGCCAGCGAGCACACTTCGTGGGATATTCCTTCCATCAAACATCCGTCGCCCAGGAACACGTAGGTGCGGTGATCCACAATCGTGGCATCTGGCTTATTGAAGGCGCGCGCCAGTTCACGCTCAGCGATGGCCATGCCCACTGCGTTGGCAATGCCCTGGCCGAGCGGGCCGGTGGTCGTTTCCACGCCTGGAGCGAGGCCGTATTCCGGATGGCCCGGCGTCTTGGAGTGCAGTTGGCGAAAGCGCTTGAGTTCGTCCATGGACAAATCAAACCCCGCCAAGTGCAGCAACCCGTAGAGCAACATGGATCCGTGGCCGTTGGAAACCACGAAGCGGTCGCGGTCGGGCCAGTGCGGATCGGCCGGGTTAAAGCGCAAATGGTGGTTCCACAATACCTCGGCGATTTCCGCCATGCCCATGGGCATGCCTGGGTGTCCGGAGTTGGCTTTTTGCACGGCGTCCATCGCGAGCACGCGCAGGGCATTGGCTAGTTCTTGGCGGGTGGCCATGGGATCGATTTCCTAAAGGGCTTCGGTAGGAAGCGGCGAAAGCGGCGGATTATAGGGGATCGGCTTTGCGCGAAATCTGGATACCCAATTGCTTGAGCTTGCGATAAAGATGGGTGCGCTCCAGCCCCGCACGCTCGGCCACGCGGCTGATATTGGCCCCTTCGCGCGTCATGTGGTACTCGAAATAGATACGTTCGAAGGCTTCTCTCGCCTCGCGTAAATCCGTATCTAGACCCACGGACGCGCTGCTGGCGGGCGCGTCCAAGCGCGCGAGGGTGCTATTGACGTCCGAAAGGGTGATCTCGTGGCTCAAGGCAAGTAGTGCGGCGCTCTTCACGACGCTTTCCAACTGCGCAAGATTGCCGGGCCAGTGAAACAACCGCAGGGCATTGAGGGCAGCAGTGCTGAGCTGGCGCACCGGGACTTCCTTTGATTCCACGTAGCGGCTCAGAATCAAGCGCGCAAGCTCCGGAGTGTCCTCGGGGTGTTCGCGCAAACTCGGGACGCGTACGCTCAGGGAACTCAAGGCACTGTAAAGGCGCGCATCGAAGAGCCCTTGGCCCACCAATACCGCGAGGTCCTTGGAGGTCGTGGATATAAGGCGTGTGTGATAGCGGTCGAGCTTGCTGCATTGTTGTAGCAGATTGCGTTGCTGCAGCGCGCTCAAGGTGCTCACTTCGTGCAAAAAGAGGGTTCCCTCCGCGGCTTGTCCCACCAGATTGTTGGCGCTGTCATCGAGGATGGATAAGTTTTCCGGCGCCACCCACGGAGAATTGGCGTTGTGCAGAAACTTCGCGCAAAGGCTCTTACCGGCACCAGGCTCGCCGGTAAACAACACGGGAAGGGGTAGATTGCGAATATTCTCCAGCCGGGTTCTTAACTCTTGCAGCAAGGCAGAGCGGCCGAGGTAGGCCAGCGACAACCCCGGCCGGCTGGTAGTGGCTTGCCCCTGTCTCAATGCCTGGCCGACGGTGGTTAGAAGTTTTTGTAGCGCGATGGGTTTTTCCAGAAAGGCATAGGCGCCAATTCGGGTGGCCTCGACGGCTGTGTCAATGGTGCCATGACCTGACATCATGACCACCGGCATGGTGAGCTGTCCCGACGTTGCCCACTCCTTGAGCAGCGTGATGCCATCGGTGTCGGGCATCCAGATGTCGAGCAGAACCAAGTCTGGCCGGGTGCGCGAACGCATGACCCTCGCCTCCCCCGCGCTCTCCGCCAAGCGCACTTGATGCCCTTCATCGTGCAAGATCTCCGAGAGTAGTTCTCGAATTCCGATCTCGTCATCCACCACTAATATTTGGCTCATACCCTTATCCGACTTTGGCTTCCTCTATGCGTGCGGTGACCCCAGCCCAAGGTATGGTAACGCGTACCATGGCTCCCCGCGCCGGGAGATTCTGTAATTCGATATGGCCGTTGTGTTCTTCGACGATGCGTTTCACGATGGCCAGTCCCAACCCGGTGCCCTTGGTCTTCGTGGTCACATAAGGTTCGAACAACCGCCCCAGCAGTTCCTGGGGAAATCCCGGGCCATTGTCGCTCACGCAAATGCGCGCCCCGGCGGGCAACGCCTCGGTGCGCACTTCAATCGAAGCCTCGCTTTGCTCACCCACCGCTTGCTGCGCGTTTTGCAGCAAGTTATGAATGACTTGGCGCAACTGTGCGGGATCTCCGAGTACCGCCTGCAATCCGGAGAAGAGCCGCCGTTGGATGATAGGCCGGTTGGCTTCGTACAAAGAGAGTATTTCTTGCACAAGCAAATTGAGGTCGAGCGCTTGCAACTTGATTTCGGGCGCGCGCGCGTAGTGGCTGAAGGCGTCCACCATGCCCTTGAGGGCCGTCACTTGATTGACGATGGTCCGGGTGGAGCGGCGCACCATGTCGGCGTCCTCGGCGGTGAGTTTCTCCACCAGCCTATGCTCCAGTCTTTCGGCGGACAGCTGGATCGGTGTAAGCGGATTCTTGATTTCATGGGCAAGGCGGCGCGCGACTTCACCCCAGGCCGCATAGCGTTGCGCTTGCAGCACGCGGGTAATGTCGTCGAACACCACGACGTAGCCGCCGCCGGGCTGCAAACTGGAACCGCGCACCAGAAGAATTTTTGGTCCGCCATCGGTCTTGAATTCGAATTGGGCTTCCCATGCCGCGGCGGTGGGACGGTCCAGTAGAGGGCTGACTTCGTTAGCCACTTGCGCGAGTTTCTCTTCGTGGCTTCCCCAACTCGCAAGCGGTTTTCCCAGGAGGGCACCCAAGTCGGCGCCCAGAATCAGTGCCGCACTGGGGTTAAAGGAGCGTAATTGGTATTCGGAATCCAGCGACATCACGCCTGCCGAGAGCTTGTCGACAATGCTCTCCAGATAAGTCTTTGCCGCCTGCAACGCGTCCTGGTTTTGCATGACCTCGGATTGCGCCTCGGCCAGCTGGTGAGTCATGGTGTTAAAGGATTCCGTCAACACGCCGAGTTCATCATGGCGCTGAACAGGATGGCGCAGCGTGAAATCCCCCTGTGCCACGGCGCGGGTACCGGCCGCCAAGGCGCGCAGGGGCGCGGCCAGGCGTTCACTGAATAAAACCGCGAGCAAGAGAGCGGAGAACAAAGCCAGCAGCAAAGTCAGCGTTAGGGAAATTCCGTATAGCCGCTTGAGCCCGCTACGCGAGAGTTCCAACTCCTGGTAATCGCGGTACATCGCTTTGACCTGTTCGGCGTCCCTCGCCAGAACCTTGGGTACGGCTTGCACGAATTGCAAGGCGTAAGTCTCGTCCCCTGGCCGGTCCACGGGTACCACCACTCGCAAGAGATAGCCCGTTCCGGAATCCGACTCGATGGCCCGAAAGGTTTGTAGCATGCGCACCTGGCGCAAGGATTCGGCCTTGGGCATCACCGGCATCAGCCCGCTGCTCTCGTTGCCGGAGAATACGATCAGGGTTCCATCGGAGCGAAAGAGCGCGACTTCCTGCACCCCTGTTTGCTCGCGCAACTCGTTGATGACCGCGGCGTTGCGGGTAGGGTACCCGCGCTCGAGCGCGTTGGCGGCATTGTGCGCTTTTTGTGTGAGTTCCTGCAGCAAATTCTCCAACACCGTACGGCCCAGACGCAGGCCGCTTTCCAACGCCTTGTCCACGCGCACGTCGAACCAGGATTCGATGCTGCGATTGAGGAACTGAACGGACACGCTGTACACCAGCGCACCGGGAAGCACGGCGACCAGGGCGAACAACAACACCAGACGCAAGGCCAGCTTCGATCCAAACAATCCGGCGTTCAGGCGCCGCCGCAAAATGAGCAGTTGATAGCCTACCAAACCCATCAGTGCCAGCACCAACACGAGCGTGATCCCCAACAGGGCAGGGAGATCCCGCGCGAACATCGCGGTGTTGCTGCTGGCACCCAGCAGCAGATAGAGCACGATGGCACCCAATCCAAAAAGAAATGCCACCAGAAGCTGCACGCTGCGGTGGGCGAGTTTCTTTCTGAGACTCTTCATCGCTACGCTCATGGTTTGAAGGTCCAGCGGTACCAGTCGGAACTCAAATTCCAATCGCGCGAGCCCAGCGCATTGATCTGAAGCGGCTTAGGCAATTGCGACGTGTCGAGCCACATGCGCACGCCGGCGATGTAGACCTCGCCCGCGGGAGCGGCGGCGCGCGGGGCGATTGGCCGGTTGCGCGTGCGCCCCAGGACCGCTAATACCTCATCCAAGGTATCGAAGGTTTGATGCAGTCCACCAGCACTCAAGCGGTACTGGCGGCTCAGCAAGTTGTAGGACAATTTTTGCTGGCTACGATAAAGCGCGACGTCCCGGTTCCACAGATTGAGGAAATACCAGCGCGGATATTGCAACTCAAACTCGGTAACGAAATTCAACGGTACGCCGCGGGTGAGCGCATCCTCCAGAACATGGCCCAAGGAAACATCGAAGGTCACGTTAAGCGTGAGGGCGTTCTCTTGAGGAAGGATCTCGGCGGACTTGATGACAATACCCTCGGCCCACACCGTGCGCAGGCACAAGAGCATGCAGCACAACGCCGCCAGCACCTGGAGGCGTGGCTTAAGCCTTGTGAAGTAGGGCGTAGAAGAAACCATCATTGTGGGCGCTGGGTATCCATCTTCCGGCAGTATCCAACGGGAATGATCCCGGCGCGAGGTGTGCATCGTGTGTACGCTCGCAAAACGGCACGATGACTTCTTCATTCTCCGCGTTGAATACGGAACAGGTCACGTAGAGCAATTTACCACCGGGTTTGACCACCCGCCAAAGCGCTTCGAGAAGGCGGTTCTGCTCGCGTGCGTATTGGGCAACATCTTGGTCACGGCGAAGCCATTTGCTATCTGGATGCCTACGAACGACACCCGAGGCGCTGCACGGTGCATCGAGCAAAACGGCGTCGTAGGGTTCGCCATCCCACCAAGCGGAAAGATCGGCCGCGTCTGCTACCTTGAGCGAGGCATCCAAACCCAGGCGCCCGAGATTCTCCCGCACACGCACGAGGCGCTCCGCGCTGGCGTCAAGCGCCGTCACGTGCACAGCGGCCGCCTCGAGCAAATGGGCGGTCTTACCGCCTGGCGCGCAGCACGCGTCGCAAATGCGCATACCCTCCTTGAGATCGAGAAGCGCGGGCACGAGCTGGGCACCATAGTCTTGGACAGAGGTCCAGCCCTGGGCAAATCCTGGCAGACGCTCCACAGCCACCGGCTGGGTGAGAACCAGCCCAACGCTTCCTGCCGGGGTTGCCGCAATGCCCAGTTCCGTGAGTTTTTCTAGATAGCTCTCCTGGGTATGCTTGCGGCGGTTTACCCTCAAGGTCATGGGCGGATGGCGGTTCCCCTCGGCAAGGATCTGCGCATAATCTTGGGGGTGATCGCGCTTGAGCCGTTGTATCCACCATGACGGGTAGGAGTAAAAAGCTTCCTCCGGCCAAGGAATGCGCGCTTTGAGCGTCTTTTGTTCGCGCAGAAAGCGCCGCAGCAGTGCGTTCACCAAAGCCTTTGCCCACGGACGGCCAGTTTCTTGCGCGGCATTCACCGCCTCATTAACCACGGCGTGAGGCGCGTTGCGGGTATGGATCAGCTGGTACAAGCTTACCCAAAGCAGTGCATTGACCCGCTCGTCCGCGATGGGTTTGCTGGTCATGAACGCGGCATAGGCTTGCAATTCGGTGAGGTAGCGCAAGGTGCCATAGCTCAAATCTTGAATGGTGCCGCGGTCTGCGCCGGCTAGGTCTGGATGTGCCCGCCATAGGGCGGAGAACCGAGCCGTCAGGCTTTCACCCGACAGGACGGATAGAACGATGTCACTGGCGAGTTGCTGGTTCTTTCGCATGGAAGATTAATCGCCCAACATACTTCCCGCCGGCACGGTCTGCCCTCGCAAGAATTCCGGTGCTTGAACTCTCTTGCCCCCGGCTTTCTGTAGTTCCAGGATGCGCAGCACGCCTTTGCCACAGGCTACATCGATTCCGCTGGGAGAAGCATTGAGGATGCGCCCCGGGTTGGCACCTTCGTGCTCGCCGCCTACAACGCTTGCCCGCCAAATGCGCAAAGACTCACCTGTGAGTTCCGTGAAGGCTACGGGCACCGGGTTGAAGGCGCGAATTTGCGCATCGATTTGGCGCGCATCATGGCTCCAATCGATGCGAGCCTCCTCCTTGGAGATCTTGCGGGCGTAGGTCACGCCTTCGGCCGGTTGCAACGTCATCCTTCCCAAGCCAGTTTCAAGGTTCGAGAGTGCCTGCACGATGAGCTTGCTGCCTAAGGCGGAGAGTTTGTCGTGGAGTGTTCCCGCCGTTTCCCGGTCTTCGATAGCCAGGGATTCGCACAGGAGAACGGGTCCCGTATCCAGGCCCTCCTCCATTTGCATGATGCATACACCAGACTTCTTATCCCCAGCGAGTATTGCCCTTTGTATGGGGGCGGCACCCCGCCAGCGCGGTAACAGCGACGCATGAATGTTGATACATCCCAAGGGAAACAGGCCAAGCACCGCCTTGGGCAAAATCAGCCCGTAGGCTGCCACAACCATGGCCTGCGCCCCTTGTTCTAGAAGACGAGCTTGCGCCGTTTCGTCCTTGAGAGACGCTGGTTGAAATACCTCAATACCTTGGCCTAGGGCGAGCTGTTTGACTTCGCTTTGTGCCGGTTTTTGGCCGCGGCCAGCGGGCCGGTCCGGTTGGGTCAGCACGAGGGAGATTTCGTGACCGGCGCTGGTGAGCGCCGCTAGAGCCGCCCTGGCGAATCGCGGAGTGCCCGCGAACACGAGGCGCATGCCCGAACTACGCGGTGCGCCGGTGCCGCTTCTTGAGCCTGCTCAAGATGCGTTGTTGTTTGAGGCGAGAGAGATATTCGACAAATACCTTGCCCTTCAGATGGTCCATCTCGTGCTGGATGCACACGCCAAGGAGCCCGCTGGCGTTCAAGGTAAAAGACTTTCCGTCGCGGTCCAGCGCTTGAACGGTGATTTCTTCGGCCCGCAAGACATTTTCGTAGATGCCTGGCACGGATAGGCATCCTTCTTCGAATTCGGCGCGCCCCGAGCTTTCGATGATTTCGGGGTTTATCAGGACATTAAGTTCGTCCCGGGTATCGCTGATATCTATGACGATGACTTGCAGGTGGACATCCACCTGGCTGGCCGCCAAGCCAACGCCCGGTGCGGCATACATGGTTTCCGCCATGTCGCTAACCAACGTACGGATGCGGTCATCCACCGAACGTACCTTTTCAGCGACGGTATGAAGGCGCGGGTCGGGCCATTCCAGGATGTTAAGTCGGGCCATGTCTTGAGGGTTCAAACGCCTTGCCAAGGGTTCTAAACGGCAATTGCAACAACTGATTTAAAGTATCGCCCCGGCGCGGTCGTTAACGCAGCAGGGACAACGTCGGATGAAAGAACTATGTACTCATTGAATCGAATTATATCGGCTGTGCTTCTCGCCACCGCGCTCCTACTTCAGCCGCCAAGGGCGATGGCGCAAGAGGAGGCGGCTGTCAAGGAGCCCTCGCGGGCGCCCGCGGCGGAGGCTGGGGACAAGGCCACCCTGAAGGAGAATCCTCCAGCGCGATATGTCGTGGAAAAAGGAGATACCCTTTGGAGCATTTCCGAGCGTTTCTTGCAAAATCCCTGGCGCTGGCCCGACGTATGGGGCATCAACAAGGACTACGTGAAGAACCCGCACCTCATTTACCCCGGTGACGTAATCATCCTCGATTTGACCGGCGCCACGCCTCGCCTGCGGTTGGAGGGTATGGCGGAGAACGGGACTGGACCCACGGCGCTGTCTCCGGAGTCACGCTGGAACGGCGCGCACAAGCTATCGCCACAGATTCGTACACAAGATCTTTCCGCCGCACCGATCCCGACCCTTTCTCCCAGGCTCATCGAGCCCTTCCTGTCCAAGGCGATGTTGGTGGATCCCGATGCCGTCCTGCGCGCGCCGCGCATTGTCGCCCAGGCCGATGGCAGGGTACTCGCGGCCGCGGGACACACCGTTTATGCGGAAGGCGTCACGAAGAGCGAGGGCCGGCGTTGGACGATCTACCGGCCTGGGCGCCGGTTTGAAGACCCTGATACAAAGGAACTCTTAGGTTATGAGGCGATTTATCTCGGAAATTTCGAGGTGGATGCCTTTGGTGCCGTCAGTTCGGGAACGATCACCAAAGGGCAGCAAGAGATTACCTCGGGTGATCGCTTGGCGGTAGCGCTCCCCGCCTCCGCGCTCCCCTTCATACCGCGCGCGCCAGTCAAGCCGGTGCGCGGAAAAGTAGTGGCGGGCGCCGATGGGTCGGTTGCGGAAATTCCCCCGCTATCTGTAGTAGTGCTAAACCGTGGCGGGCGTGACGGACTGGATGTTGGACACGTGCTAGGATTGTTTCACTCCGAAGGCGTGGTCAGGGCGGCCAACACCGGTAGGACTCTGCGGTTGCCCGAGGAGCGCTACGGTGTAGCGATGGTCTTCAAAGTGTTTCCTCGCATGTCCTACGCTCTCGTGCTGAGCGCTTCCCGGCCTGTACATATTAACGACGTGGTGCATAACCCCTGAGCGAATCCGCCGCAGCCGACAACGAGAATTGGTTAAGACTCACTTTAGTAGAGGGACTGGGCCCTAGCCAACTCAACAAACTACTCGCCGCCTTCGATTCTCCGGAGGCGGTGCTAGGGGCTTCACGCTCCCAGACCTCTTCTGTCATTGGAGAGGCCGCCTCCGCAAAACTTCAAGCGGGCTGCGACCCCGACTTGCTGGCCAAAACCCTGGCTTGGTTGCAGGCTCCTGGCCGCTTTCTGGTGACCCTCCAATCCGCTGATTATCCTCCCGCGCTGAAGGAAATAAACCTCGCGCCCACGCTGCTCTATGCCATGGGCCGCAGGGAACTGTTGGTTTCCGAGAAACTTGCCGTTGTTGGTAGCCGCAATCCCACCGCACAAGGCGAAAAAAACGCTCTAGCCTTCGCCCAGGCCTTGAGCGAAGCGAATCTGACCATCGTGAGTGGATTAGCGCTTGGCATCGATGCCTGCGCTCACTGGGGAGCTTTGAAAGGTCACGGCTCCACCATTGCCGTGGTCGGGACCGGGCTCGACCGCGTTTACCCGGCCCGCAACCGTGATCTGGCGCGTACACTTGCGCAAGACGGACTATTACTCTCAGAGTTTCCCCTGGGCACGCCACCCATTGCGGGAAATTTTCCCCGGCGCAATCGCATCCTGAGCGGGCTGTCCTTGGGTTGTCTTGTAGTGGAGGCCGCCATTGGCAGTGGTTCCCTTATCACTGCACAACTCGCGGGCGAGCAAGGCCGCGAAGTTTTCGCCATTCCCGGATCCATCCATTCTCCGTTATCGAAAGGCTGCCATGCGCTCATTAAACAGGGGGCGAAATTGGCGGAGACCGCAAACGACGTCCTGGAGGAACTGGGTTGGGGCACTTCGGAGCCCAATGGCGAGGGGGCGCGCCGCGCCCCTTTATCCGCTGATGATGAAGCCCTTCTAATGGCGGTTGGATTCGATCCTGTGGATCTTGACAGCCTATGCGACCGGTCTGGTCTAACGGTGGATAAATTGAGCGCGCAGTTACTCCAATTGGAACTCGCCGGGCTCATTGTGTCGTTACCTGGCGGCTTCTACCAACGCTCAGGCTAACGCCAAAGTTGCATCGAGGCCGCCGCTACACTTATCATCTGCGCCCTTTTCCGGTATTCGTATCCAACCGGAGCCGTACTTCGTAATTTCCTCCCCCTATGGCCAAAGCCCTAATCATTGCCGAGAAACCTTCTGTTGCCAACGACATCGCGAAAGCCTTGGGCGGCTTTTCCAAGCACGACGGATTCTTTGAAGCCGAGCGTTATGTGCTGTCATCCGCCGTTGGCCACCTGCTGGAGATGTATGCGGAGGACGATCCCAAGCGGGGGAAATGGACTTTCACCCATCTACCCGTCATACCAAGCAAGTTCTCGCTGCAACCCATCGCCAAGAGCGAGGAGCGGCTGCGCCTGCTCAACAAGCTCATCAAGCGCAAGGACGTAACCGAACTCATCAACGCTTGTGACGCGGGGCGCGAAGGGGAATTGATCTTCCGTTTGATCGCCCAAAACGCCAATGCCAAGCAACCCATTCAGCGTTTGTGGTTGCAATCCATGACGCCGGCCGCCATTCGCGACGGATTTAAGGCACTGCGCAGCGGCGAGGAAATGGAGCCTCTCGCGAACGCCGCTCGCAGCAGATCGGAGGCCGATTGGATCGTGGGCATCAATGGCACTCGCGCCATGACCGCCTTCAACTCCAAGAGCGGTGGTTTCTATTTGACGACTGTCGGTCGCGTACAAACGCCCACTCTGGCCATCGTTGTAGACCGCGAAAAGGCCATCAAGGCTTTTGTGCCTCGCGACTATTGGGAAGTGCGCGCCACCTTCGGCGTCAAGGCCGGGGTATACGAAGGCCGCTGGTTCGATCCGAAATTCAAGAAGGATGAGGACGACCCGGAACGCAGGGAAAACCGCCTTTGGTCATTGAAAGCGGCCGCGGCCATCGTCACGGCCTGTGAGGGCAAGACAGGTACGGTAGGCGAGGAATCGAAACCTTCCACGCAGCTCTCACCCTTACTCTATGACTTGACCTCATTGCAGCGCGAAGCGAACGGGCGCTTTGGGTTTTCCGCCAAGACCACGCTGTCCATCGCGCAAGAGCTCTACGAAAGACACAAGGCAATTACCTATCCGAGAACCGATTCCCGGCATTTGCCCGAAGATTATCTCAAGACGGTCAAGCAAACGTTTTCTTCAATGGAGGAGAACCACAACTACCAGCGTTTTGCCGCCAAGATTCAAAAGCAAGGTTGGGTAAAGCCGAACAAGCGAATCTTCGACAACACCAAGATCAGCGACCACTTTGCCATCATCCCGACCCCTGACGTCCCAAAGAGCCTGAACGAGATTCAAGGCAAGATTTACGACTTGATAGCCAGACGATTTCTAGCTGTCTTCTATCCGGCCGCCGAATATCTGATCACCACTCGCATCACTACCGTGGACAAACATCTATTTAAGACCGAGGGTAAGGTTTTAGTGGTACCCGGATGGCTGGAAGTCTACGGCAAAGAGGTGCAAGGCGAAGACGCCAATCTGGTGGAAGTGAAGAAGAACGAGACAGCGCTCACAAAGACAATCGAAGCCGCTGGTCTGCAAACCAAACCTCCCGCGCGTTATTCCGAGGCGACTTTGCTCTCGGCCATGGAAGGGGCGGGGAAATTGATCGAGGACGATGAATTGCGCGAAGCCATGGCCCAAAAAGGTTTGGGTACGCCCGCCACGCGCGCGGCAATCATCGAAGGTTTGATCAGCGAGCGGTATCTGTTGCGCGAAGGACGCGAGCTCATCCCAACCGCGAAAGCCTTCCAGCTCATGACGTTGTTACACGGCCTCGGAGTCGCGGAACTAACGCAGCCCGAACTCACCGGGGAGTGGGAGTACAAGCTCGCCCAGATGGAGCGCGGCAAACTCAAGCGTGAAACCTTCATGAAGGAAATCGCCCGCATCGCCGCCCAGATCGTCAAGCGAGCCAAGGAATACGACAGCGACACGATCCCGGGCGACTATGCCACTCTGAAAACCAAGTGCCCCCATTGCAAGGGAACGGTAAAGGAAAACTACCGGCGCTTCGCTTGCGAAAAGTGCGAATTCTCCATCACGAAAACGCCTGCTAGCCGCCAATTCGAGATCGAAGAAGTGGAACAGTTGCTAAGTAAACGAGAGCTTGGGCCTTTGCAAGGCTTTCGCTCAAAAATAGGCAGGCCTTTCGCCGCGATTCTGCGCATCGTGCCCGATGCCGAGACCAGCAATTTCAAATTGGAATTCGATTTCGGGCAAAACGATGCGGGCGAGGGTGGCGAGGAAATCGATTTTTCCAGCCAACAGGCCTTGGGAAGCTGCCCGAAGTGCAGCGGCGCCGTGTATGAGCACGGCATGAGCTACCTCTGCGAGAACACGCCCGCGAAGCGCTGCGATTTTCGCTCCGGAAAAATCATTCTCCAGCAAGAAATCGCGCGCGAACAGATGGAAAAACTCCTCAAGGACGGGCGCACGGATTTATTCACCCGCTTCATTTCCAAGAAGGGCCGGCCCTTCAAGGCTTTCTTGGTCAAGGGTGCGGGAGGAAAGATAACTTTCGAATTTCAGGCACGAGCGGCTAAAGCACCCGTGAAAAAGACCGCCGCAGCCGGAGCGGGGAAGCCTTCGCGCTCCAAGACTGGGAAAGAATCCAGCGAGCCCGTGGTAAAGAGCCGCAAGAAAGCGGCTTAAACGTCGAGGTTACGCACGCCTAAGGCGTTTGCTTCGATAAAGGCCCGCCGCGGTTCCACCACATCTCCCATCAAAGTTGTAAAGATTTCGTCCGCGGCGATAGCATCTTCGATCTGAGCTCGCAATAGACGGCGAACGGTGGGATCCATGGTGGTTTCCCATAGCTGTGACGGATTCATTTCGCCCAAACCCTTGTACCGCTGCACGGCCATGCCGGCACGCGCCTGGTCTAGTAACCAGTTAAGAGCCTCCCGGAACGTGCCCACCGGTTGCTCCTCTTGTCCGCGTGTGACTTTGGCGCCTTCTTGCACCAGGCCAACCAATAATTTTCCGACCTTTCGCAGCTGGACGTAATCGCCGCTTTCCACGAAATCGCGGTTGATGAGAAAAGACCGGGCGTTACCATGCTGGACTTTGCGCACGAGCAATGCATAGGTTTCGTTGCTTTCGTCAAAACGCGTGCTGATGCTGATTGCAGGATTGGATATGGCTCGCTGCAATTTTTCCGCTGCCTCTTGCGTTCTTTCTTGGCTCGACAACTCCACGTCCTCGCTTTCCATGAGCGCCTGCAAGACATCCTTGTCCAGGCGCCTCGCCAAACGCTCAATGACTGCCTCGGCAAGAATAAACTCGCGTGCGAGATGCGCCAGGGTCTCGCTTTCCAATCCGGGCTGGCCTGGAGCTGGAACTAGGACTGCTTCTTTCAAGGCGATCTTGAGCAGATGTTCCTTGAGCTCGTGGTCGTCTTTGAGGTATCGCTCTTCCTTCCCATGCTTGGCGCGGTAAAGCGGTGGCTGCGCGATGTAGATATGCCCGCCTTCAATGAGTTCGGGCATTTGCCGGTAGAAGAAGGTGAGAAGAAGCGTGCGAATGTGGGAGCCATCTACGTCGGCATCGGTCATGATGATGATGCGGTGATAGCGCAATTTCTCGATCTTGAATTCTTCCTTGCCGATGCCCGTGCCCATGGCCGTGATGAGGGCGGCGATTTCTTGCGAGGAAAGCAGCCTGTCAAACCGCGCACGCTCCACATTGAGAATTTTTCCCTTGAGCGGCAAGATTGCCTGGAAGCGCCGGTCCCGGCCCTGTTTGGCGGAGCCGCCTGCGGAATCTCCTTCCACGAGATATAACTCGCACTGCGCTGGATCTTTTTCTTGGCAATCGGCGAGCTTACCCGGCAGGCCAAATCCATCCATCACGCCCTTGCGGCGGGTCATGTCGCGGGCCTTGCGCGCGGCCTCACGGGCGCGCGCTGCATCCACGATTTTGTTACAGATGACTTTAGCCGCTGCCGGGTTTTCCAGCATGAAAGCCATGAGGGCGTCCGTTACAAATTCTTCTATGGCCGGGCGCACTTCCGATGAAACAAGTTTGTCCTTGGTCTGCGAGGAAAACTTTGGATCGGGGAGTTTTACGGACAACACCGCCGTGAGCCCTTCTCGCATGTCCTCGCCGGTAGTCTCGACTTTGGCTTTTTTCGCGACTTCTTGCTGCTCGATATACTGGTTGAGCGTACGTGTCATCGCCGCTCTTAGCGCCGTAAGGTGGGTCCCACCATCCTTCTGGGGAATGTTATTGGTAAAACACAATACGGATTCCTGGTAAGAATCGTTCCATTGCATCGCCACTTCTACGCCGACATTATCTTTTTCGCGGGTAGCGTAGAAAATCTGCGGATGCAGTATGGTCTTCGTGCGGTTGATGTACTCCACAAAAGCCTTGATTCCCCCGGCGTATTGAAAGACCTCTTCCTTGCCGCTGCGCTGGTCTATGAGATCAATGCGCACGCCGTTATTCAGAAACGACAGCTCCCGCAACCGCTTGGCCAAGATGTCGTAGTGAAATTCGACCGTACCAAACACTTGCGCACTAGGTTTGAAGTGTATTTCCGTGCCGCGCCGTTCGGTATTGCCCACCACCCTTAGTGGAGCGACCGGATCGCCGTCCCTGAACTCCATGGAATGATGCTGGCCATCCCGGCGCACAGTGAGTTTTAGTGTTTCGGAAAGGGCATTTACGACCGACACCCCCACACCGTGCAATCCCCCGGATATCTTGTAGGAATCGCTATCGAACTTGCCGCCCGCGTGCAACACTGTCATTACGATTTCAGCTGTGGACCGGTTAGCCTCGTCGGAGGGATGGATATCGGTGGGTATGCCCCGCCCGTTGTCGGTCACGCTGATGGAATTGTCGCTATGGATCGTGACCTTGATCTCGTCGCAATAACCAGCCAGGGCCTCGTCGATGGAATTATCGACGACTTCGAAGACCATGTGATGCAATCCGGTGCCATCGCTGGTGTCGCCGATGTACATTCCTGGGCGCTTGCGAACGGCTTCCAAGCCCTTTAGAACTTTAATGCTGCCTGCGTTGTAATCCGACATCAGGGGTTGTGACCTCTAGTGGAGTTAGATTCTCATGGGCATGACGACGTACTTGAAGGCGGTATCGCCCGGTATCGTCACCAACATGCTGCTGTTGGAATCGCCGAAGGAAAAATCCACGGTCTTCGACTTTGTATTGAGAAGGACATCCAGAAGATATCCCACGTTGAAACCTATATCGAGGGGAGCCTGGTTGTACTCGACAGGCAACTCTTCTTGCGCCTCCTCTTGCTCCGCATTGGCCGAGAGAATGCGAAGAGTGTTGTCCGATACGATCCAGCGAATACCCCGAAACTTTTCGTTCGATAGGATTGCCGCGCGTTGTAGGGCGTGTTGCAGTTCCCCTCGGTCCAAGGAAATGGTCTTCTGGTATCCGATTGGAATAACTTTATTGTAATCGGGAAACTTGCCGTCGATGACTTTCGTCGCGAATTCAATGTCGCCGAAACGTATACCTACTTGCCCCGTGCGAATACTCACGATAACTTCCGTGTCTACCTCTGCCAGGAGACGGACGATTTCACTCACCGCCTTCCTTGGAAGGATTACTTCCGTGGTGGGCAAGGGCTCCCTGGCGCTAATTTCCGTGTAGGCCAGACGATGACCGTCCGTGGCCACCGCGACAAGTTTTTCTTGCGTGAGCGAGAGAAGTAACCCGTTCAAGTAATAGCGAATATCTTGGTGAGCCATCGCGTACTGCACCGATTGAAGAATATCCTTGAGTTGCCGCTGCGGTAATTTGAACTCGGCGACCGGGGCCTCGGTTTGCGAGAGCTTAGGAAAGTCTTTTGCGGGTAACGCTTGTAAATTAAAGCGGCTACGGCCGGACTTCAAGGTGAACTTACTCTCCGCGACTTCGATGCCGACGGTGGTTTCCTCAGGCAGCGATCGCAGAATCTCTTGAATCTTTCGGGCCGATACGGTCGCGGTTAGAGCTTCCGTTGAAGTTAATTTCGCTCTTGCCGTTACCTGGATTTCCAAGTCCGTAGCAGTAACGCTTAGATCTCCGTTTTGAATTTCCAAGAGCAGATTCCCTAGAATCGGTAAGGTATTGCGCCGTTCAACAGCGCCACTTACCGCCTGAACCGGTGCCAACAAATCATTTCGCGATAAAAAAATAGTCTGCATGGGTGCTTATTAGTAAGTATTTAAAGATTTATAAATCTATAACTACTAAGCCGTCGCTATTCTGTGGGTATTTACGTCAAGCCCCGCCAGCATTGGTATAGCAGGCAATCGAAATTGTGTATAAGTTGTTGGTTAAAGGGTAGCGTTGGGGATAACTTCTCAAGAGAGTATTTGAGTATTACGCTCGCAGCGCTTGTAGAAGGTTTTGGTAGTCCCGCTGGATGCCGGTATCGCTATGGCGTAGCTCCGCTACCTTGCGGCAAGCATGGAGGACAGTGGTGTGATCCCGGCCTCCGAATGCATCGCCAATATCCGGCAAACTCATTTGAGTCAGTTCTTTTGCGAGAGTCATAGCGACTTGCCGGGGTCGCGCTAAGTTTCGAGAACGCTTCTTCGAATGCATGTCCGCTATTTTAAGCTTGTAGTACTCAGCCACAACCTTCTGAATGTTGTCTACGGTAACTTGCCGGGACTGTACAGCCAGTAGATCACGAAGGGCTTCCTTGGCAACGGCGACATCCACTGTTCTACCGGAGAATTTGGCAAACGCGAGGATACGCTTCAATGCGCCTTCTAGCTCACGAACATTGGAGTGCACGTGACTGGCTATGAAGAAGGCAACCTCTTGCGGTAGAGGGATATTGTCAGTTTCAGCTTTCTTCAAGACGATAGCCACCCGCATTTCAAGTTCGGGTGGATCGATCGCTACATTTAAACCCCATCCAAAGCGCGAAATTAACCGGTCTTCGACCCCCACTAATTCCTTGGGGTAGGTGTCGCAAGTGATAATGAGCTGCCTGTGAGATTCAATCAAAGCATTGAAGGCATAGAAGAATTCTTCTTGAGTACGGACTTTTCCGGCAATGAATTGAATGTCGTCTATGAGTAAAAGGTCCAGGGAATGGTAATACTTCTTGAAGCCGTCGAAAGCACGGTGCTGGTAGGCGCGCACAACATCAGAGACGTATTGCTCAGCGTGAATGTATCTAATTTTAGCCTGCGGGGAGCGCATCAGGACATGGTTGCCGATAGCGTGTATGAGATGCGTCTTACCTAGACCGACGCCACCATAAATAAACAAAGGGTTATAGCTGGTGCCAGGGTGCTCGGCGACTTGGAGGGCAGCGGCGCGGGCAAGTTGATTGGCCTTGCCTGGAACAAAACTATCGAAATTAAACAATGGGTTGAGCTTACCTGGGTCGTTAGTTCGGGAAGTCGCAGATACTGTAGGTTGTGCCTGTGTCGCACGCCCGGGGGCGGGAGCGGCCACGCTAGTAGTCTGGGCAAGCGCCAAGACGACCTCCAATTGCGGAAGTCCATTTGCTTTCGCTAGTTCTTCGATGGATCCCAGGAAACGCTCTTTGATCCAATGCAGCACGAAGCGATTGGGCGCCGTTAGGGTAAGCGTATTTCCCCCTCGTACGGCGCTTAGAGTCTGGATCCAAGTCTTGTACTGCTGCGGTGGTAGCTTGGAGCTAAAGTGATCGAGGCAATATTGCCAGAAGTTATCCATGTGACTGTAGGATCAGAGGAAAAACGGGGAGAGAATGACAAGACGCCCATGCGCCACCGGGAAATTACTACCCCCGCAGGAAAGGACGCAAGGTATAAAACATTCTAACGAATGGCTAGACACTTATCCACAGGATGCGCTGAACACTGTTCGTTGACAGGTTAACCCACAGGGGAGTCTAATACGCGGCTTTTCTTTTGGGAGAGGATTCCTCCATGAAACGTACATATCATCCATCGAAAATACGCCGCAAGCGCACACACGGTTTTAGGGCCAGAATGGCAACGTCGGACGGGCAGAAGGTGCTACGCCGGCGCCGGGCGAAAGGGCGTAAGCAATTGATCGTATTGTAAAACGGGCTGTCTTTCCGCCACAGGTCCGGCTCAGGAAGCCTTCAGAGTTCGAGGGCGTGCTCAGGAGAGGTACCCGGATCAGGAGTGGCTCCGGGCGCTTCGACCTTAAGTTTGTGGCGAAAGACCCTGGAATAGCGCGGCTGGGATGTGTCGTACCAAAACGGCTCACACCACTTGCGGTCCGTCGCAATCGATTAAAGCGCGTGATCCGAGAGGCTTTTAGAGTCTGTCGTGATCGCTTGCCTGACGGGGATATAGTAGTACGTCAAATTGCGAAAGTGACTGATCCCTACGAATTGGAACTTTCGCAAGAAATTAAAGAGTTGTTTGCCCGGCTCGCTTATGGTGAACGTGCTGTTTAAGGGACTGATACGTGGATATCAACTACTCCTAAGCCCTTACTTAGGCGCGAGATGCCGGTTTTGGCCGACATGCTCGCACTACGCAATGGAGGCCATAGAGCGCCATGGCGCAGCGAAGGGCAGCTTATTGGCTGCCAAGCGGTTAATCAAATGCCATCCTTTTCACCATGGCGGGATTGATCCAGTACCCTAGATCAACTTAGAGCGAATGGATAATTTTCGACTTGTATTTGGCATCATGTTCGCCGTTTCCGTCTTCCTTATCGTCGAAGCCTGGATACAGCAGAACAAACCAGCGGTCCAACTCGCCACAAATGCGCCCGCGCAAGGATCGGGGCAACAAGGTATTCCAACGCCTACCGCTACAGCGCCTTCATCTTCCGTCACTCCTCTCGCTCCGAGCACCACCCCGATCGTTGCGCAGAAAGGGCAGCGAGTGGTCGTGCGTACGGACTTGCTGTTGGCAGAGATCGATACGGTAGGGGGTGATGTGCGCAGGGTCGAACTGCTAAAGCACAGGGATACTATTGATAAGTCAAAGAATTTCTTACTTATGCACGACGGGGCCGAGGGGATATATATAGCTCAAGGGGGCTATCTCGGGGAAGGCCAAGCCAACCACACGACGGTTTTCACCGCTGCGGATACACACTACGAGCTCAAAGACGGAACAAATGAACTGGAGGTCGTGCTCAGGGCAACCCTACCTTCGGGGACAGTGAACACAAAAACCTACCGATTTAACCGAGGGAGCTATTTAGTCGGCGTTGACTTGCAAGCCAATATCGCTGGAGGAGCCACGTCTCCAACGCATGCCTACTTCCAGTTAGTTAGAGATGACCGTCCAGCACCGGGTGAGTCCAAGATGATGCCCACTTATACAGGTGGGGAGGTGTTCACTGAGGCTACCAAGTTAATCAAGGTCACCTACGAAGACGCAAAGGAGGCAAAAGTCGCATTGCCAAAGGACGTTCAAGACGGGTGGATAGCCTTTGTCCAACACTATTTTCTTGGAGCTTGGCTGCCGGAAAAAGGTATATCAAGGGAGTATTACGCGAGGGCGTTGGACGGAGGGCTCTATGCGTTCGGTACCATCGTTCCCCTGAAGCAAAGTGGCGCAGGTTTTGGGGTTAAGGTGCCTCTGTATATAGGACCACAGGAGCAAGACACCCTAAAAAAGCTTGCACCAGGTCTGGAATTCACGGTGGATTATGGTTGGTTGCGTTTGCTGGCAGTCCCTTTGTTTTGGGTACTGAATAAGATCCATGACTTCGCAGGAAACTGGGGCGTTGCGATCATCGTTCTTACTATATTGATAAAATTGATTTTTTACCCCCTATCGGCCGCAAGTTACCGGTCCATGGGGAAAATGAAAGTGCTAGCCCCAAAACTTCAGCGTCTTAAAGAACGCTATGGGGAAGACCGGCAGAAGATGCACCAAGCGATGATGGAGATGTACAAAACAGAGAAGGTTAACCCGCTTGGTGGTTGTCTTCCGATAGTTGTGCAGATCCCCGTATTCATTTCGCTTTACTGGGTGTTGCTCTTGAGCGTGGAGCTAAGGCAAGCACCTTTTATATTTTGGATCAAAGACTTGTCTGCTTTAGATCCTTATTATGTGCTCCCGGTATTGATGGGTATCACCATGTTTATCCAAACATGGCTCAATCCCACACCGCCAGATCCCATGCAGGCGCGTCTCATGAAGATCATGCCCATAGCTTTTAGTGTATTTTTCTTCTTCTTTCCAGCGGGCTTGGTCTTGTATTGGTTGGTGAACAACATTCTTTCCATTGCACAGCAATGGCACATCACCAGAGCGCTAGAGCGGGATAACGCCGCTCATGTTAAGACCTGATCTGATCGTAGCGCCCGCGACGGCGAGAGGGCGGGGTGCTATAGGGATAGTTAGGCTTGCAGGGCCAGGTATTGAGCCGTTTATCCAGGCTTTCCTGCGCAGGCTTTTGAAACCGAGGCATGCGACGCTGTGCAAGTTCTTGAATAGCCAGGACGAAGTGATCGATCAAGGCTTGGCGATTTACTTTCCTGGCCCCCAGTCCTACACCGGCGAAAGCATGCTTGAGCTCCAAGGCCACGGCGGGCCCGTCGTACAGCAGCTCATTATTCGGCGATGTGTGGAGCTTGGGGCACGGCTGGCGGAGCCCGGTGAATTCACGATGCGCGCATACTTGAACGACCGCCTGGATTTGGCGCAGGCTGAGGCAGTAGCAGATCTCATAGATGCGCAATCCGAGATGGCCGCCCGTTGCGCAATTCGCTCCCTGCAAGGAGAGTTTTCGAAGCAGATTGCCGGGCTAGTCGACCGCTTGATTGAAGTTAGAGCCCTCGTGGAAGCCAGTATGGATTTTCCCGAGGAAGGCTTGGAGTTGGTGCCAACTTCAAGGTTAATGAGCGGTTTGCAGCAGGCGACAACGACTCTAGAGGGCCTGCTGGCGGCTGCCCGGCGAGGAAGCCGGTTGCGCGAAGGTGCAAAACTGGTGTTGGTGGGAAGGCCCAACGTAGGGAAATCCAGTCTGCTAAACAGGTTGGCAGAGGATGATGTGGCAATAGTTTCGGACATACCAGGAACGACCCGCGATGTTCTGCGGGAGCAAATCGTCGTGGACGGGCTACCTTTCGAGATTCTCGACACAGCAGGGTTGCACGACAGTAATGATCCCCTTGAGCAGATGGGTATGGCCCGGACGCTACGAGCTCTTGAACAAGCGGACGTTGTTTTGAATGTAACGGAAGGCAGGTCTATCGAAGAGCCGATGCGGTTTCTCACGGACGCACCTGTTTTGACGGTAGTGAATAAGATCGATCTTTGCGGTGAAAGCGCGCGTACTATCGAAGATGAAGCGGGTGTAAAGGTATATTTATCCGCTAAGACCGGAGAGGGCCTAGAGCTGCTGCGAAGTGCGCTCGCGAAAAGCGTTGGTTGGACTCAATCGGAGGAGGGTGCTTTTATGGCGCGAGAACGTCACCTTAGTGCGCTCCGGGAGGCGAAGGCATACCTAGAAAACGCAAGGGAGCGATACCAAAACAGAGAGTTGTTTGCGGAGGAGTTAAGGCTTGCGCAGCTCTCCCTCTCGAAGGTGGTGGGTGCCTATACCTCCGATGATCTTCTGGGGGAGATCTTCAGCCGGTACTGTATCGGTAAGTAGACTTTGTTTCACGTGAAACATATATCATCAGCCCTTCGGTTCAAGAGCGTTCAAAATGGATTTTCCCAAGCACTTTGATGTGATCGTGGTAGGTGGCGGCCACGCCGGCACAGAGGCCGCACTGGCCGCAGCCCGAATGGGGTGCAACACGCTCCTACTAACCCACAGTATTGAAACCCTGGGCCAAATGTCTTGTAACCCTTCCATCGGTGGAATAGGCAAAGGCCATTTGGTGAAGGAAGTCGATGCCTTGGGCGGCGCTATGGCGGCCGCAACGGACGAAGCGGGAATTCAGTTCCGCACATTGAACGCCACCAAGGGCCCCGCCGTGCGAGCGACTCGCGCCCAAGCTGATCGCGTGCTCTACCGCCAAGCCATTCGCAAGCGCTTGGAAAATCAACCTAACCTATGGTTATTCCAGCAAGCCGTGGATGACTTGCTGTTGAAGGGAGACACGGTTGCCGGAGTTGTGACCCAAGTCGGCCTCTCATTTTCAAGCCGTTGCGTTGTTCTGACTACCGGAACTTTCCTGGCCGGATTGATCCACGTAGGACTAAGGAATTACCAAGGTGGCCGAGCGGGAGACCAGCCTGCCGCGACGTTGGCGGCAAGACTTCGCGAGCTGAAGCTTCCCGTAGGGCGGTTGAAGACTGGAACGCCACCCAGAATCGATGGCCGCACCATTGATTTCTCCGCCATGACAGAGCAACCGGGAGATGTTCCGGTGCCCGTATTTTCGTTCATGGGGCGGCCCCAACAGCATCCGGCTCAAATCCCCTGTTGGATCACCCATACTAGCGCCCGTACTCACGACATCATCCGGAGCGGGTTAGACCGTTCTCCCATGTTTACGGGCGTCATCGAGGGCATTGGACCGCGTTATTGCCCATCGATAGAGGACAAAGTGGTGCGCTTTGCCTCCAAGGATAGTCATCAGATCTTCCTGGAACCCGAAGGACTGACTACCAACGAGTTCTACCCAAATGGAATCTCAACGAGCCTTCCTTTCGATGTCCAGTACGATTTAGTCCGTTCGATCAAAGGATTGGAGAATGCCCATATCCTGCGGCCAGGATATGCCATCGAATACGACTACTTCGATCCACGCGCCTTGAAGGTGTCCCTGGAAACCAAGGCGATATCAGGGCTCTTCTTCGCCGGCCAAATCAATGGCACTACGGGTTACGAAGAAGCCGCCGCGCAGGGGATACTTGCCGGATTGAACGCGGGATTGGCTGTTCGAGAAATGGAAGCTTGGACACCGGGACGCAGTCAAGCCTACATCGGTGTTCTCGTGGATGATTTGATCACAAGAGGCGTGTCCGAGCCCTACCGGATGTTCACCTCGCGGGCGGAGTACCGCTTGATGCTGCGGGAGGACAACGCCGATCTGCGCCTGACCGAAGTTGGCCACGCCCTAGGCCTTGTAGACCAGCCAAGGTGGCAAGCCTTCGAGGCCAAGAGGGAAAAAATAGAATTGGAAAGACAAAGACTTAAGTCCACTTGGGTGTCGCCTAAACTGATTGGAGATGCACAGGCGGAAGCCGTTTTTGGCCAGAGGTTGGAGCGAGAATACTCCTTGGAAGAACTTCTACGGCGCCCCGAGGTTAGCTATTCAAGGCTCATGCAGGTAAGCGCCGCCGGGCCGGGCCTGGACGATCCTATAGCCGCTGAACAAGTGGAAATACAGATTAAATATCAAGGATATATAAGCCGTCAAGAAGACGAAGTCGGGCGCCAGGTTGCCAATGAGCATCTTAAATTACCCCAGGGACTGGACTATTCGCAGGTGCGAGGTTTATCCACTGAAATCCAGCAAAAGCTCACTCAGCAGCAACCCGAGACGGTTGGCCAGGCTAGCCGTATCTCGGGGGTTACACCCGCAGCCATTTCGCTCCTCTTGGTGCATTTGAAGCGCGGTACCCTCAGGACCGGGAGCAGCGCCGCCAACTCAGCTTCGGTAAGACTTTCACTCCACGGCGGATGATTTCAGCGCTGGAATTGCAGGAAGGCGCTGCCGCGCTGAAGGTGGCCTTGTCCACCCCTCAGGAAACCTTGCTTCTTCAGTACTTGGAGTTGTTGAAGAAATGGAATCAGGTGTACAACCTCACCGCAATTCGCGAAGACGAGAAATTGGTTTCCCACCACTTACTCGACAGCTTGGCGATTGCGCCCCATCTTTCAGGAGACTCTCTCCTCGATGTGGGAACGGGTCCTGGACTGCCCGGAATTCCCTTGGCTATCGCGCGCCCGGACTTAAGAGTGGTGCTTCTCGACAGCAATCACAAGAAGACCGCTTTTGTGCGCCAGGCCGTGGCAGAGCTAGGTTTGGGTAATGTGGAGGTGGTCTTGGCGCGGGCTGAAACCTACGAGCGGAATGATAGATTTTCCGTGATTGTCTCGCGCGCGTTCTCGGACCTAAAGACTTTTTGCGCGGTTTCGCGCCACCTCATTCTCTCGGAAGGAATCCTGCTGGCGATGAAAGGTATTCATCCAAATGAAGAACTTGAACAACTTCCTTCCTATGCAAACGCCGAGAAAATTATTCGGCTCGCGGTTCCGGGTGTGAGTGCTGAGCGGCATCTGGTGGTGATAAAGATGCACCTGTCTCAGGAGCCGGTATGACGCGGATTCTTGCCGTAGCCAACCAAAAAGGCGGGGTGGGTAAGACCACAACAAGCGTCAACCTCGCGGCAAGCTTGGCACTCGCGAGCCGTCGCGTATTGCTGGTGGATCTCGATCCCCAAGGCAATGCCACCACGGGAAGCGGTATCGACAAACGCCAGCTCAAAGCCTCCGTTTATCATTGCCTCGTGAGCAACATGTCCGTCTCTGGCGCGCGTCTGACGGCGCCCGGAGGCTTCGATGTTCTCCCCGCCAACCGCGAACTGGCGGGCGCGGAAATCGAATTGGTGGACGTAGATTCGCGCGAGACCAAGCTTCGCGAGAGCTTACTGGAAGTACAGGAGAGCTATGACTACATCATCATCGATTGTCCTCCCGCCCTGAATCTCATCACGGTCAACGGGCTGTGCGCCGCGCAATCCGTTCTCATTCCCATGCAATGCGAGTACTACGCCTTGGAAGGTTTATCGGATCTGGTACAGACCATCCGCCGCATCCGGCAGCATCTGAATCCAAAGTTGGAAATCGAAGGATTGCTTCGCACCATGTACGATCCTCGCAATACGCTCGCGCACCAAGTATCCAAGGAGCTGCAGCAACATTTCGGCGATAAGGTCTACCGCACGGTCATTCCGCGCAACATAAGATTGGCCGAGGCGCCTAGCTTCGGGATGCCCGCAGTGTCCATGGACCGGCAATCCAAAGGCGCCCAAGCGTACATCACCCTCGCTGGCGAAGTTTTGAACCGGGCCACCGCATGATCAAGACGAAAGGACTCGGGCGCGGACTCGACGCCCTCCTAGGCAGCGATGAGGACGCCGCCAAAACCGACAGCCTGTTCGAACTGCCCGTGAGTTTTCTGCGGCCGGGGAAGTTTCAGCCGCGCACCCGAATGGATCCCGCCTCCATTTCCGAGCTAGCGGAGTCCATCCGCCGCCAGGGAGTGCTACAGCCCATATTGGTGCGACCGGTGGGGCCCAATCAATACGAAATCATCGCTGGAGAACGCCGCTGGCGTGCGAGCCAGGAAGCGGGCCTTAGTTCTGTACCGGTGCTCGTGCGCGAGATTCCCGACGAAAGTGCCTTGTCCATGGCACTCATCGAAAATATCCAGCGCGAAGACCTCAATCCCATCGAGGAGGCCGGTGGCATCCAGCGCCTCATAGACGAGTTTCACATGACTCACGACAGCGCGGCCCAGGCCGTGGGCCGCTCGCGTAGCGCAGTGAGCAATCTACTGCGCTTGCTTTCCCTATCGGCGCCAGTGCGCGAATTGCTCATGGAGGGCAAGCTCGATATGGGACATGCGCGCGCATTGCTGCCACTGGAGGGGGCCCGGCAAGTTGAAAGCGCGCAACTAATCGCCCAACGCGGTCTGTCCGT
Organism: Burkholderiales bacterium; assembly: GCA_046160525.1. Lineage (GTDB taxonomy): Bacteria > Pseudomonadota > Gammaproteobacteria > Burkholderiales > SHXO01 > SHXO01. Next base: position 7,425 of record JBJXGQ010000084.1, on the reverse strand, counting down.
ACGAGACACAGAGCGATTGGTGAAAGGCCTACTCGATCCCAGGCGCGCGGCCAAACATGGCGCCCATCGCCGCCAAGACCGCGACACCCTACGCTTGCAAGAGGAACTCTCCGAGCGGCTGGGCACTACGATCCTCATCAAAGCGGGACCTAAGAAAACGAGCGGCAAACTCGTGATCCATTACACTAGCCTCGACCAGCTCGATACCATCCTTGCGCACTTCTCTTGATGCCATCAAGCGTTTGACGCGGCGCCTCAAGCCCCGCTAGAATCGCGGCCCTTCGCTACCACCCCCTCAAACATTGAGCCGAATCACTAGCCAGCCCCTGCGGACGGTTCTGCGCTGGCAGGTGCTGGTAACCGCGGCATGTGCGGCGGGATTTGGAGCGTGGCAGGGAATACTCGGAGCGGTATCCGCGGTTCTTGGCGGAGCGGTTCCAATTCTGGCGGGGGCGGCCTATGGCATGATCATAAGCCGCGCTAAGGTGGGGCCAGTGGGATCGGCGCTTCGGTTGATGCTCAGGGCGGAAGCGGTAAAAATCGTCCTGATACTTCTCTTGCTGTGGCTGGTGCTAACGGCTTTTCGCGACGTCTCGAAAGGCGGTTTTTTTGTAACGTTCGTAGTTTCGGTTCTGACTTTTTCCATGGCTATCGCGGTGCGAGAGCCCCAAGGAAGCAACACGTAAACGATCTATCAGATGGCAGCAGAGCTGACCCCTACAAGTTACATCAACCATCATCTGTCCAACTTCACCAAATCGTTTGGTGACAGTCCCTTTTGGACATTGCATGTCGACACCTTCGCGGTTGCGGTAATACTGGGCGTGCTGGGTTTCGGATTCCTCTGGTGGATATCGAAAGGGGCAACATCTGGCGTTCCTACCAAGCGCCAAGCATTCGTCGAAATCGTCTTCGATTTCATCGACGATCAAGTCAAGGGCATATTCCACGGCAACCGGGCGTTTGTGGCACCGCTGGCCCTCACCGTTTTCGTCTGGGTCGTGTTGATGAACTCCATGGATTTCATACCCGTGGATTGGCTGGCCGCGGGCACTCACCACATCTCCGAACACGGCTTTCGCGCGGTTCCCACGGCTGATGTAAACACCACTTTCGCGCTGGCCATATCCGTCTGGCTTATGATGATCTACTACAACCTGAAGATCAAAGGTGTGGGCGGATGGATCCATGAGCTGTTTTGTTCGCCCTTCGGTTCCAATTTCTTGTTGTGGCCCTTCAACTTCCTGTTCAACTTGGTGGAGTACATCTCCAAGCCGCTGTCCCACTCACTGCGCTTGTACGGGAATATCTATGCCGGCGAAATTATCTTCCTGTTGCTAGGCATGTGGGCCGCCACGGGATTGGCGGGTACTGTCTTTGGCGCCGTGTTAGGCGCGGGCTGGGCGATTTTCCACATCCTTATCGTGTTGTTGCAGGCCTTCATTTTCATGATGCTGACCGTCGTGTACATCTCGATGGCGCATGAATCCCATTAATTAGTCACCGTTAACTCAAAAGCAGAAAGGAATACATAAATGGATAAGATCCAATACTTGGCGATGATCCAAGCCTACACAGGCGTGGGAATTGGGCTGATGATCGGTTTGGGTGCCGCGGGCGCTTGTATCGGCGTGGGCATCATGTGTAGCCGCTTCTTGGAAGGTGCGGCGCGCCAGCCCGAACTCATGCCCCAACTGCAAGGCAAAGTGTTCTTGTTGCTCGGTCTTATCGACGCGTCCTTCATCATCGGTGTTGGTCTTGCCATGTTGTTTGCCTTCGGCAATCCCCTGCTCGCCGTCGTTCAAGCAGCGGCTGGTTAATTGGCTTAGGCCGGGACTCGGCATATGAATATCAACCTCACGCTTATCTCCCAGGCGATCGCGTTCTTCATCTTCGTCTGGTTCACGGCGAAGTACATTTGGCCGCCGCTCACGCGTGCCATCGAAACGCGGCAGAAGACCATCGCCGACGGCCTTGCCGCCGCCGACAAAGGCCGGCAGGCCCTCGAAGTCTCCTCCAAGCAAGCCGATCAATCCCTCAAGGAAGCACGCGAACGGGCGGCCGACATCATAGCTGCCGCTGAAAGGCGCGTGGCTCAGATGATCGAAGAAGCGAAATCAGCCGCACGTGAAGAAGGAAACCGCGAAAAAGCGGCCGCCCAATCCGAAATTGAGCAGCAGATCTCGCGTGCCAAGGAACAGCTTCGGGAACAAGTCGCCAATCTGGCGGTAACCGGGGCGGAAAAAATCCTCCGCCGCGAAGTGAACGCGCAAGCGCACGCCGATTTGCTCTCTCAGCTACGCCAGGAAATTCGCTAGTGGCGGAAGTCATCACCATCGCCCGTCCCTACGCAGAGGCGCTCTTCGATCTGGCAAACGCTTCCGGAAAGCTGGACGAGTGGTCGCAGCGCTTGGAAACCATGGCTGCCGTTGCCGCCAATGACAGCATGCAAGCGGTAACCGGCAATCCAAATATTTCCGCTGATCAGGTATACGGCGTGTTTGCCGCGGCGTGTGGCAATGCCCTGAATGCCGAGGCGCAAAATCTCGTGCGAGTTTTGATCGAGAACCGCCGCCTCACGGCACTGCCCGAGGTAAGGAATCTTTTCGCCGCGCTCAAGCGCGAACGCGAAGGCCAGGTCGAGGCCCATGTCACCTCCGCATTCCCCATGGACGATGCGCAGTTGGCCGCCCTGGTGGCGGATTTGGAAGTCCGCTTCAAACGCAAAGTACAACCCGTGGTATCGGTCGACTCGGAACTCATCGGTGGCGTTCGCGTACGCGTGGGTGATGAAGTCATCGACGGTACAGTGCGCGGCAAACTCGCCGCCATGGCATCGGCTCTCAAGAATTAAGAGGAAATCACAATGCAACAGCTCAAATCTTCCGAGATCAGCGATCTGATCCGCAGCAAGATCCAGAATCTTGCGCTCTCCGCCGACATTCGCACGCAAGGAACCGTGGTATCCGTTACCGACGGTATTTGCCGCGTTCACGGGCTCTCCGACGTCATGCAAGGCGAGATGCTGGAATTTCCGGGTAACACTTTTGGCATGGCGCTGAACTTGGAGCGTGACTCCGTGGGCTCCGTGGTCCTTGGGCCCTATGAGCATATCTCCGAGGGCGACACCGTCAAGTGCACGGGCCAAATTCTCTCCGTGCCCGTCGGTCCCGAATTGATCGGAAGAGTCGTGAACTCCCTGGGCCAGCCCATCGACGGCAAGGGCCCCGTGAACGCCAAAGAGTCCGACGTCATCGAGAAAGTTGCCCCTGGGGTGATTTGGAGAAAATCCGTTTCCCAGCCGGTGCAAACGGGATTGAAGTCCATCGACTCCATGGTGCCGGTCGGCCGTGGCCAGCGCGAACTGATTATTGGTGACCGGCAAACCGGCAAGACCGCGGTGGCTATCGACACCATCATCAACCAAAAGGGCAAGGATCTCATCTGCATCTACGTTGCGATCGGCCAAAAGGCATCCACTGTCGTGAATGTGGTGCGCAAGCTCGAAGAGCATGGCGCCATGGCGTACACCATCGTGGTGGCCTCCACAGCATCCGAATCGGCGGCCATGCAATACATCGCGCCCTACTCCGGGTGCACCATGGGCGAGTATTTCCGCGATCGCGGCCAAGACGCTTTGATCATTTACGACGACTTGACCAAGCAGGCCTGGGCTTACCGCCAAGTGTCACTGCTGCTGCGCCGTCCTCCTGGCCGCGAAGCCTATCCTGGTGACGTGTTTTATTTGCACAGCCGTTTGCTGGAGCGCGCCGCGCGCGTGAACGAAGCCTGGGTTGAGCGCTTCACCAAGGGCGCAGTCAAAGGCAAAACAGGCTCGCTCACGGCCTTACCGATCATCGAAACCCAAGCGGGTGACGTGTCGGCCTTCGTACCTACCAACGTAATCTCCATTACCGACGGGCAGATTTTCCTGGAAACCGATTTGTTCAATGCCGGTGTGCGCCCCGCCATCAACGCCGGTGTTTCCGTATCTAGGGTGGGCGGTGCCGCGCAAACAAAAGTCATCAAGAAGTTGGGTGGTGGCGTGCGCCTGGCGCTGGCGCAGTATCGCGAACTCGCCGCCTTCGCGCAGTTTGCCTCGGACTTGGACGAAGCCACTCGTAAGCAATTGGAGCGTGGGCGCTTGGTCACCGAACTCATGAAGCAACCTCAGTATCAGCCACTCGCCGTGTGGGAAATGGCCCTCACGCTGTTTGGCGTGAATCACGGCTACTTCGACGACGTCGACGTGAAGAAGGCCCTGGCGGCCGAGCGTTCCATGCGCGAGCATTGCAAGAGCAAGTACGGCGATCTTGTGGACCGCATCGAATCCACCAAGGATCTTTCGGCCGACGACGAGAAGAAACTGCACGAAGCTATCAAGGACTGGAAGAAGAACGGCTCGTTCTAATTCACCACGGCCATGCCAAGCTCAAAAGAAATACGGACCAAGATCAAGAGCGTACAAAATACGCGCAAGATCACCAAGGCCATGGAAATGGTCGCGGCCTCCAAGATGCGCAAGGCGCAGGAGCGCATGCGTGCGGGCCGCCCCTACGCGGAGAAGATTCGCAACGTGGCCGCCCACATTTCCCACGCCAATCCGGAATACCGTCATCCCTTCCTGGTGGCGCGAGACACGGTTCAGCGCGTGGGGATCATTGTCATCACCACCGACAAGGGATTGTGCGGCGGCTTGAACACCAATGTGCTGCGCCTGGCACTCAATCAATACAAAGAGTGGGAATCCCAGGGCGAGGAGATGGAAGTCAGTTGCATTGGCAACAAGGGCATGGGCTTCATGCAGCGCCTGGGAGCTAACATCGTGTCCCACGTCACGGGCCTGGGCGACCGCCCGCAGATGGAGAAATTGATCGGCGCCGTGAAGGTTATGCTCGATGGCTATACGAACGACCGCTTCGACCGCTTGATGATCTTCTACACCAAGTTCATCAACACCATGAAGCAAGAGCCGGTCATGGAGCAAGTGCTGCCCTTGTCCGGCGAAACGCTGGGCGCACCGGAAGGCAACTGGGATTACATCTACGAACCCGATGCGAAGCTGGTGCTCGATCAAGCCCTCACCCGCTACATCGAGGCCATCATCTACCAAGCGCTCTCGGAGAATATGGCCTCGGAACAGTCGGCGCGCATGGTGGCCATGAAGGCCGCCTCGGACAACGCTGGCACCGTCATCGACGAACTCACCTTGATCTATAACAAGACCCGCCAAGCCGCCATCACCAAGGAGCTTGCGGAGATCGTTGGCGGCGCGGCGGCGGTATAACGAATTTGAATCGGTAAAGGTAAAGACATGGCACAAGCTCAAGGATCCATCGTTCAGTGCATCGGCGCGGTGACCGACATCGAGTTCCCGCGCGACCAAATGCCCAGGGTGTACGACGCCTTGCGCTTGGTCGAAGACGGCAGCAACCCGCTTGCGGAAAAAGGATTGACCTTCGAAGTCGAACAGCAGTTGGGTGACGGCGTGGTCCGCACCATCGCGATGGGCTCCTCGGACGGTCTGCGGCGCGGCATGAAGGTCACCAACACAGGTGCTCCCATCTCCGTGCCCGTGGGCACCGCGACGCTCGGCCGCATCATGGACGTGCTTGGCCGTCCCATTGACGAAGCCGGTCCCATCGCCACGGAAGAGCGCCGCGCGATTCACCAGCTTGCGCCTAAGTTCGACGAACTTTCTCCTTCCGTTGAATTGCTACCCACCGGCATCAAGGTGATCGATTTGATCTGTCCCTTCGCCAAGGGCGGCAAGATCGGATTGTTCGGCGGCGCGGGCGTGGGCAAGACGGTGAACATGATGGAACTCATCAACAACATCGCGAAATCCTACGGCGGCTATTCCGTGTTCGCGGGCGTGGGTGAGCGTACCCGTGAAGGCAACGACTTCTATCACGAGATGGAAGAATCCAAGGTGCTGGATAAAGTGGCGATGGTATTCGGCCAGATGAACGAGCCACCCGGCAACCGTCTGCGTGTGGCCTTGACGGGCCTCACCATGGCGGAAAAATTCCGCGACGAGGGCCGCGACATTCTGCTCTTCATCGACACCATCTACCGCTACACCTTGGCGGGTACCGAAGTGTCCGCCCTCTTGGGCCGCATGCCTTCCGCCGTGGGTTACCAGCCCACCTTGGCCGAGGAAATGGGCCGCCTGCAAGAGCGCATTACCTCCACGAAGGTAGGCTCCATCACTTCCATCCAAGCTGTGTATGTACCAGCCGATGACTTGACCGATCCATCCCCCGCCACCACCTTCGGCCACCTGGACGCCACCGTGGTGCTGTCACGCGATATTGCATCCCTGGGTATTTACCCAGCGGTGGACCCGCTCGATTCCACTTCGCGCCAGTTGGACCCGCACGTCATCGGCGAGGAGCACTACAACACCACGCGTGCCGTGCAGTCCGTATTGCAGCGATACAAGGAATTGCGCGACATCATCGCCATTCTCGGCATGGACGAACTCTCACCCGAGGACAAACTGGCCGTGTCGCGCGCCCGCAAGATTCAGCGCTTCTTGTCCCAGCCCTTCAACGTGGCGGAAGTATTTACTGGTTCGCCCGGCAAGATCGTCCCGCTCAAGGACACCATCAACGGCTTCAAGATGATCGTCAACGGCGAATGCGACAGCCTTCCCGAGCAGGCCTTCTACATGGTGGGCGCTATCGAAGAAGCCTTCGAGAAAGCGAAGAAACTTCAGTGAGGATGTGTATGACTCGCCTCGCGCCTCACGCCTAACGCCTCACGCCTCACGAAAACGATGGCTAATACTCTACATGTCGATGTTGTAAGCGCGGAGAAGGCGATCTACTCGGGCGAAGCCGAGTTTGTCGTGTTGCCTGGAGAATCCGGAGAGCTGGGTATCTACCCGCGCCACACGCCGCTTATCACCCGAATCAAGCCTGGCGCGGTGCGAATCAAACCGGCTAACGGCGGAGAAGAGGAATTGATCTTCGTGGCGGGCGGCATACTCGAAGTGCAGCCCAAGGTTGTCACGGTATTGGCGGACACCGCCATTCGGGGCCACGACCTCGATGAAGCCAAGGCCAACGAAGCCATCACCCGCGCGCAAGAAGCGAAATTGAAGGCGCAAGACAAGCAAGAGCTGGCAACGGTCGAAGCGGAAATCGCCACCCTTGCAGCCCAGCTTGCCGCCATTCGTAAGCTAAGACGAAAGTAGCGGGGCACATCACCGAATAACCAATAACAACAGCTAATAATAATATCCCTCAGGGGTTGAGAAAGCGGCTACGGCCGCTTTTTTCTTTTGGTGCGCGCGGCAGGGTGCATTCACTTGGAGGTGAAAGTCCTCTACTCACCCGGCAGGGGGAAGAGTTAGCCGAACGGCAAGGGTGTCGCGGGCGACTGCGAATCTGGAGGAAGCTGAAGGCAAAGCGCTGGCCT
>JBJXGQ010000083.1:0-3187 GCA_046160525.1 Burkholderiales bacterium | reverse complement strand
GGTACTTGACTTACGTCAACGCCCCACGGCAATTCGGAGCGATACTTTTATGCATACATTGAATCAGGAGAAACGATGTTCAATTCCCCCATTCATTTCTGTCCGGTCCACAAGAAGTACGTGGCATTGGACGAGACTCAAGCCGAATGCATGGCGCGGCACAACTGCGAAGCGGATCCATGCCCCTTGGCCCAGTTCTTTGCCGAGCCCGCGGCGTCCAATGGCGAACCGGCCGTTGCCAAGGCCCCGGTCATTTATCAAGGAGAGGTGTGACATGGCGGCAAAGGAACTCGCTTTTCACGACGCGGCTCGAGCCAAGGTGTGCGAAGGGATCAATAAGCTGGCCGAAGCAGTGAAGGTGACCCTGGGCCCGCGCGGCCGGGTGGTCGTGATCGACCACGCGTACGGATCGCCTACCATCATCAACTCGGGAGTCATCGTGGCCAAGGAGGTGGAGTTGGAAGACCGCATGGAGAATGTCGGCGCTCAGCTCATGCGCGAAGTGGCGACAAAGACCTCGGAACTGGCTGGAGACGGCACGACCACCGCAACGGTATTGGCGCAGGCCATCGTTCAAGAGGGAATGAAGTATGTGGCGGCCGGATTGAATCCCATGGAACTCAAGCGAGGAATTGATCTGGCTGTCGAGACCATCGTCACGGAACTCAAGGCACTCTCCAAACCTTGCGCCTCGGGCAAGGAGATCGCGCAGGTGGCCACCATTTCCGCCAACGGTGACCGGGACATCGGAGAGATGATCGCGACCGCCATGGAAAAGGTGGGCCGCGACGGCGCCATTACCGTGGAAGATGGCCGCGGGCTGCGCAATGAACTGGAGACGGTGGAAGGGTTGAAGTTCGACCGCGGCTTCCTGTCCCCTTATTTCGTCAATTCCCCCGAGAAGTTGCAATGCGTGCTGGAGGACGTATTGATCTTGATTCACGACAAGGAAATCAGTGCTATCAAGGACATCTTGCCGGTGCTCGAGCAGACTTCCCAGAGCGGGAAGGCGCTCATGATCATCGCCGAGGACATCAAGGGCGAGGTCCTGGCCACTCTGGTAGTCAATGCGGTGAGAGGAGTCATCAAGGTGTGCGCCGTGAAGGCCCCGGGATTCGGAGACCGGCGCAAGGCGTTGTTGGAGGATATCGCCATCATCACCGGCGCCACGGTGATCAGCGAAGAAACCGGAACGCGCTTGGTGGATGTGCGCGACGAGCAGATGGGACAAGCGCGGCGGGTCGAGGTGGGCAAGGAGGAAACGCTCATCGTGAGCGGACGCGGCGATCCAAAGAAAATCGAGGCACGCATCAAACATATTCGCGCGGAGTTGGAGCAATCCACCAGCGACTACGACCGCGAAAAGCTGGAGGAGAGGATCGCGAAACTCTCGGGAGGTGTGGCGGTGATCAAGGTGGGCGCGCCCACGGAAACTGACATGAAAGAGAAGAAGTCCCGCGTGCAGGACGCTCTGCACGCCACGCGCGCCGCGGTGGCAGAGGGTATCGCACCCGGCGGCGGTGTGGCCTTGCTAAGGGCAAGGGGCAAGCTGGAGGAAATCAAGGGTACGAATCTGGAACAATCGGCCGGTATGAAAACTGTATGGCGCGCACTGGAAGCGCCGCTACGCCAGATCGTGGCCAACGCGGGGCAGGAACCCTCTGTCGTCGTGGACAAGGTTGTGCATGGGAAGGGGAATTACGGCTACAACGTTGCGAGCGGGGAGTATGGGGATATGGTCGAGATGGGAGTGATCGACCCGGTGAAGGTCACACGCCTCGCTTTGCAGAACGCGGCTTCGATTTCCAGCCTCGTGCTCACCATGGATTGCGTGATCGCCGATAAGCCACGGCCCGCCGCTCCGGCGGCGCGGGATTACGCAGAATCGGGTATGTAGGTCATGTTATTCGCGGACCGAATCGATGCGGCTCAGAGGCTCGCCAAGGCATTGGGGTCTTACCACGGCCACAATGTCCTGGTGCTGGCGATTCCTCGCGGGGCCGTTCCCATGGGACAAGTCCTGGCGCAAGCCTTGGAAGGCGAGATGAATGTCGTGCTAGTGAAGAAGTTACGCGCCCCCGAGAACGAGGAGCTAGGCATCGGCGCGGTCGACGAGCACGGATGGGTCTATGTGGCACCTTGGGCGCGAAGGGTGGACGTCCAGCCGGAGGACATCGAACGAGAGAAAGCCTATCAACTCGGCGCCCTTGAGGCGCGGCGCCGGAGCTATACACCCGCCCGCTTACCGCCCGTCATCGAAGCACGCATTGTCATCGTCGTAGACGATGGCATTGCCACGGGTTCCACCATGGTGGCCGCGTTGCACGCCGTGCGAGCACAACACCCCAAGAAATTGATATGCGCGGTGCCGGTGGCGTCAACGGAGGCACTAACGCGCGTATCGGAATTCGCCGACGAAACGGTGTGCCTGCACTCCTCCGAGGACTTCGGAAGTGTCGGGCAGTACTACCGGTCATTCGGGCAAGTGAGCGACGAGACCGTCATCCAAATTCTGGAAGAAGCCAAGTCAGCGGCCCGCCCGGTGGAGCACCACTAAGCCTCAACCTGGAAAAAGCATTCAACGCGAAGGACGCAAAGGAAAGCAAAAGCGCCACAGGGGCAACTTCCTCGCCGATTTCATAAGACACTGAGTCCGGGATTTATCCGGGTGTTCCGTGTATTCCGTGGTAATGAGCTTTTGCTCTTCAGGAGGCGCCCCGCTCCCGGGGCGCCTAAGATGTCAGCGAATTTCCAGCTTCTTGGTTTGAGAGCCGGCTTTCTTCGGAAGGGTTAAGGACAGCACTCCATTCGTGTACTGCGCTTCTGCTTTTGACTGATCCACATCCATGGGTAAAGTGAAGGCACGCGACATCGAACCGTAGTAGCGCTCTTCGCGGATAACCTGATCGCCCTTCTTCTCCTCTTTCTCGCGCTTGACTTCCGCCGAGATGGAAACAAGATTGCCATCTATGGAAACAGTAATGTCCTCTTTCTTGACGCCAGGAACATCCGCTTTGACCGTGTAAGTTGAATCGTTCTCCGAAACGTCCACGGCGATGTCCAAGGTGCCCGCCTCCAGCATTGCCCGGCGAGGACGAAGGAAGCGGTTCATTAACTCGTCCATGGACTGAGTCATGCCTCCAAAACTGCGGTCGCCAAACGGATCCCAACGGGTTAAGTTCGCCAT
>JBJXGQ010000082.1:0-10541 GCA_046160525.1 Burkholderiales bacterium | reverse complement strand
AACTTGCTCCATCTGTTGATGGCTTTTGCTGGGGGCGATAGAGAATAAGGTCTCTCCGCGAGAACGAGAAAAAGGGCCGGTAAACCGGCCCTTTTTCTCGTTCTCGCGGAGAGACCTTATTCTCTATCGCCCCCAGCAAAAGCCATCAACAGATGGAGCAAGTTGGCGAATATGTTGAACAAGCTCATATAGACCCCCATGGTCGCCACCACGTAGTTGGTTTCCCCTCCGGTCACGATGCGCGACAAATCGTGCAACAAGAACAAGGAGAACACGACAATCACCAAGGAAGAGATCGTCAAGGCCAGGGCGGGAATCTGCAGAAACATGTTGGCCAGCACCGCGACCAGCAGCACGATCATGCCGACGAACAGGAATTTCCCCATGAAGGAAAAATCCCGCTTGGTGGTCGTCGCGATGGTCGCCATGACGGCCATCACCGCCGCTGTTCCGCCCGCCGCGAACCCCACCAACTCAGCGCCGTTGGAAAGCCGAAGTGCGACCGTTAAAAGGGGACCCAGCCACCACCCTAGAAGGAAGGTCATGCCCAGCAGCAACGCAATGCCCAGCCCGCTGTTTCGGTTCGCCACGATGGCGAACTGAAGACCGATCACCGCTCCCATAACCACCAAGGAAGTGATGATGGGGTGCTGCATCACAATACCGCCCGTCGCCATGCCGATCATCGCGCCCACGACGGTTGGAACCATGGTCAGCGCAAGTAGAAGATAGGTATTGCGCAGTACCTTGTTGTGCTGTGAAACAACCAAGCCCGAGGTAGGTAAAGGGATTCGAGTATCCATACGCAGTTTGATCTCCAAAGAGTTGCCGAAAGCTAAGATAGGGTACAACAACGAAAGTTTCAACCCTATCTTTGATAGGGAATAGTACAGCATGTAGCATGTAATATGCGCGCCGCGCTTGGTAAGACCTTTCGTGGCGCCAAAAGGCAAATCCGGATGGGTGGCAGAGCGGTTGAATGCACCGGTCTTGAAAACCGGCAACGGGGCAACTCGTTCGTGGGTTCGAATCCCACCCTATCCGCCAACCTCGCGCTCATGCTTCCCCATATTCCCGTTTGGTTGCACGAAACGATCCGGGGCCAGGGCATCGATTAGCTCGCGGGGAAGAGGGGCAGGCTCTCGGGTTACTTGCGATGCGATGAGTTCCCCGGCCAGCGGTGCGGTGGCGAATCCTCGCGAACCGTGAGCCAGGCTGGCGAACAAACCCTCCCAGTTTTCTCCGGTTAACCTGCCAGCGATTGGGGTGCGATCTGGGCACGTGGAGCGGAATGCCACACGCGCACCCAGCACGGCCTCAGGCTGGTGAGCAAGGTCCAGGGCTTGGTACATCTCCTGCGACAACTTGCTCAGCATTTTTAGATTGGTGATGTTCTCCTCCAAGGCGGGAATCTGATCGCGCCGTTCGTGTTTGTAGGTTGCGCCTAGCGTATGGAAGCCGTTTCGCGACGGGGTGATGAGGCCTTCGCCGCAGAGAATGGAACGTAGATTCATGCTCCGAGGGGTGGCGGGTGGCAATGTGATTTGGCCTCCGACTCGGTGCAGCGGAAGATGCGCGGTGACCCGTAGGGCGGCAGCATCGTGCGAGTTGGCCACTACGAGCACTGGGGCACACAATACCTCGCCATTGAAGGTTTTGGCGCTCCATCGGCGATCGGCGGGCGACCATAGGACATCCTCGACGCGGCAGTTGAATTGGGTTTTCACAACAGGGTGCGAGGCCAGGCGATGGCATAGACTCGGGCCGTGGAGCCATCCGCTGCGCGGAAAGTACAGGCCGCCGGATTGGACTGGTATACCGCATAACTTCGCCGCTTCGTCCTGCGATACCCGGTGAACGACCGAACCAGGAAGGTCCAGGGCCGTTAGGATATCGGGGCCGAGAACCCTCCGAGAAGCGTGATCTAGTTGTAGCGCGCCGCATTGCTGCCAGATGCCAGGTGAGCCGCCGAGAAGTTCATCACACAATCGTAAGGAGTATTGGTAGCCAAGCAAGGCTATTTCGTGTGCTGGAAGCATGCTTTTAGGCAATCGAATGTGGAGCGCGGCCTGCGGATTCCCCGAGGCTTGCTCCGCCGGTTCCGCACCTGCTTCCAGCAGGGTCACCTTCCAGCCTCTCACCGCAAGACTCCAGCTTGCGCTGCAACCTGCGATGCCCCCGCCCAGTACGATCGCATGCCTTTCTGGTGGGCTTTCTCTATTCTCGCCACCCTCGCGGTTGAAGAAACCCTGCATCATTTCGCGCTTGCGGCCAAACCCTTTTTTCTTTTCCACCATGAAACCAGCACCGCGCAATCCGCGCTGTACGGCTCCAGCGCAGGTGTAAGTCGCGAATGTCGCTTGGGGCCGCGATAGCCTCGCGATTTGCGCCAGGATGTCACCACCCCACAGCTCGGGATTGCGCGCCGGCGAGAATCCATCCAAAAACCATGCGTCCGCTTGGGCCGAGGTGCGCGGCATGCACTGCCGTGCATCGCCCACGACCAGGGTAAGCATGATCTCGCCACCTTGAAAGGCGAAGCGGTGCCAGCCCCAACTCAAGTCACCATACCTGGCGAGAAATTGCGCGCTTAGCCCGGACAATTCGGGCCAAAGGTTGTGAACCCGTTGAAGCGAATCGCGGGAGAGGGGATGTAATTCAAAACTCAATACGTGCAAACGTCCCTTGGGCGCAATTTGATTCCAAAGCTGCCACGCGGCCAGGAAGTTGAGCCCCGTACCAAACCCAGTTTCGCCTATGACAAAGAGATCTCCGGTCCGCAACTGGGCCCACCGGCTCGAAAGTTCATTGCCTTGCAAAAACACATGCCGTGTTTCTTCCAATCCCGATTCCTTCGAGAAAAACACATCGCCGTGAATCTTGGAGCGGGGCTGGCCGCCGGTCCATTCAATATCATGCGGGCTTGGCATTCAGAGACGGTATGCGTGGACACCCACCAGAAAACAAACAGGCTTGGACGGATGTCCAAGCCTGTTCATTGTATTGCGAGAAAGCGGTGTAGCGGTGTGTTTACGCGAAGACGTGCCGTGCGCGAGATGGGCGCATGCGGCCCGTGGTTTGGGCTTGTTGCTTGAGCCGGCGGTATAAGGTAGGGTCGGCGCTCTTTAGGTAGGTCAGTACCTCGAAGTCGCAACGCGAAAGCTTGCGAACATCGATACGGTCCACGTGAACGATACGGAGCAATTCTTTAACGGGTTTTGGCATGGCACGGCCGCTTTCGTAGCGGCTGCCGCCACTTTGCGTGACGCCGATGCGTCCCCAGAACTCTTGTTGGTTTAACCCAAGTCTTAGGCGAACGTCGCGCGGGTTGAGCGATTTATCTGGCATGGTTGTCTCTGCGTAGTAAGTTGAACATTCAAGCGCGGCCAACTGTTCGCTCGTTCGCATGCATCGCGAATTTCGTATGGAGTTGCCGTCACTGCCTGAGACTCAAATCGCAGGGATCATGCCCACGGAATGTAGTTGACTTTATGTATAGTTGAGCGGCACGGAAGCACCAGTGTCTATTACAAATGCGTACGCGGGCGTGTTATGCCATGAGCAACCGGCACACGGAGGGCCGTTCATTGGCAGGAGCGCGGTGATATGGCCCCAGAATACGCCGCTTGGCGGGAGCAAAATATCCCGCCGGCACCGCGCGGCGGTTTTCAGAGATTACAGATTGCCCGAGGTGGCGACGAAATCGCGACTATTTGGCGACTTGCTTCTCGCGAAGTTCGTCAAGGGTTTTGCAGTCAATGCACAATGTGGCGGTGGGGCGGGCTTCCAGCCGCTTCAATCCGATTTCAATTCCGCAACTATCGCAGTAACCGTACTCCTCGGCGTCAATGCGCGCCATGGTCTCTTCGATTTTCTTGATGAGCTTGCGTTCCCGGTCCCGGTTGCGAAGTTCGAGCGCCATATCGGATTCCTGGCTGGCGCGATCGTTCGGGTCGGCGAAAATGGTCGCCTCGTCTTGCATGGTGTGCACCGTGCGGTCGATACCTTCGCTGAGTTCGCCTTTTAGCGCGAGCAGAATCTTGCGAAAGTGATCGAGCTGTTTGGGATTCATGTATTCCTCCCCTTTTTTGGGAGCGTAGGGCTTGAATTGTGTGCGAGGTTCAGCGGCCATTCTGGAGACGATTCGGTTTTGTAGGAGAGGGAACGTTGCTTAAGAAGCCAGGGTGTTGCGAGAAAAGCGGGCTTATTAACAAAAATCCCCGGCCACTGCAAGCAACATTTACTCCGCTCCTGTCTCATCAAGTACTTCCATGACTTCATTGACCGGTATTTGGCCGAAACGGTATAGTTACGCCCCTTCGGGGTGTGACGCAGTCTGGTAGCGTGCCTGCTTTGGGAGCAGGATGTCGGAGGTTCGAATCCTCTCACCCCGACCAGCCCCTGGATCCCGGTGGTGATTCTGCCCGTAGCTCAACCGGATAGAGCATCAGCCTTCTAAGCTGAGGGTTACAGGTTCGATTCCTGTCGGGCAGGCCAATTTCGAAGACAGGGTCCGTGGCGGATGGCGCAACGTCATGGCTGGTACGAGTAAAAAAGTGGTGGCTGTAGCTCAGTTGGTTAGAGCATCGGATTGTGATTCCGAGGGTCGTGGGTTCGAGCCCCATCAGCCACCCCATCTTTCGCCCCTCGCCGGAGTGCGGGTTGTCCTATTTCATATCACTATCTTGCACGGGAGAATGGCGGGTTGATTACGCTGCGTAAGGTCGCTTTGCGGCGTGGAGCGAAGCTGCTCTTCCGGGATGCCGATTTGTCCATTTATCCAGGGCATAAGATTGGGCTCACGGGTGCCAATGGATCGGGAAAGACTTCGTTGTTTGCCTTGCTGCGCGGTGACTTACAGCCCGATTCTGGTGGCGTGGACATTCCCAAGAGCTGGGTGATTGCCCATGTGGCGCAAGAAACGCCTGCCCTCAATATGCCTGCCATCGAATATGTTCTCGATGGCGACCGCGAGTTTCGCGAGTTGGAGGCGAAGATCGCCGCGCCCGTCCAGGATGACCACGCCATCGGCGATCTGCACGAGAGTTTTCGCGCCATTGATGGCTATGGAGCCCGCAGCCGCGCGGCGCGAATTCTGTCTGGCCTTGGATTCGAGGATGCGCAGTTGGGCAATCCGGTGCGTTCATTTTCCGGCGGCTGGCGAATGCGGCTCAACCTTGCGCAAGCACTTCTATGCCGTTCGGATTTGCTGCTGTTGGATGAGCCCACGAACCACTTGGATCTGGACGCTATTCTTTGGATCGAGCAATGGTTGTCGGCCTACCAAGGAACGATGATATTGATTTCCCACGACCGGGATTTTCTGGATAACACGGTTGGCGCCATATGCCATATCGAGAATCAGGTGATCCAGCAGGTGCGGGGAAATTACTCCGCTTTTGAGCGCTGGCGTGCGGAGCACTTGGCGCAGCAGCAGGCGGCCTTCGTCAAGCAGCAGCGCCAGATCGCCCATCTGAAGCAGTTCGTGGACCGCTTTCGAGCCCAAGCCACCAAGGCCAAACAAGCGCAGAGCCGCCTCAAGGCGCTTGACCGCATGGAGGTTATCGCCGCCGCTCACGTGGATTCGCCCTTCGATTTTCATTTTGCCCCCGCCAGTGCCATGCCTGACGTGTTGGTGCGTATTGAGGAGGTGCGGGCGGGCTATGGCGACAGAGACGTTCTAAAAAATATTCAGTTGGTTTTGCGCCCAGGTGCGCGCATCGGGCTGCTTGGCCGTAACGGGGCGGGCAAGTCGAGTTTGATCAAACTCATTGCACAGGAAATTCTCCCGCGCGGGGGCCACAGCGATTGGTCGGCCGCTTGCCGGATCGGTTATTTTGCCCAACACCAATTGGAGCAATTGGATTCGGCGGACACCGCGCTCTCACACCTTCGCCGCTTGGATCGTGGTGCTCGCGAGCAGCATTTACGGGATTTCCTCGGGGGATTTGGATTTCCGGGAGACATGGTGGAGCAACGTGTTCAGTATTTCTCCGGAGGCGAGCGCGCCCGCCTCGTCCTGGCCAGTATCGTATGGCGCCGGCCCAATTTGCTGCTGCTCGATGAACCCACGAACCATCTGGATATCGAAATGCGCCAGGCTCTGGTGGGAGCTCTCCAGGAGTATCAAGGCGTGCTGGTTGTGGTATCCCATGACCGGCATTTATTGCGCACTACCGCGGATGAGTTTTTGCTCATATCGGATGGAGCGGTCGCGCCGTTTCCAGGAGACTTGGACGATTACCGCGTTTGGCTGGATGCGGACCGGCGAGAGGCCAGCGCACCGAATGGAAAAAACGGGGGGAAAACCGCGGCCAACAATTCTGATCGAAAAGCTCAGCGCCGGCTGGAGGCCCAGGCACGTGATCTGGTGGCGCAACGCCGGCGCCCCTTGGTGCAACGCTTAAAGACTATTGAGCAGACCCTCGAACGCCTGCACCAACTTCGTGACAAGATTGAAATGCGCCTGAAGGAACCTGCCATTTACGATGTAGAAAGGCGCGTTGAATTACAGGACCTGCTAAGGGAACAGGCAAGTACCGCCAAGGAATTGCAGTCCAAGGAGGAGGAGTGGCTGGCGGCGCAAGCCGAGTTGGAGGCGCTTGCCGAGGAGTCATAGAATGCTGTTCAAGGAAACTTAAAGCGCATTTGCATCACTAAGGCGTTGACTTATCACCAAGGAGCCGGCTTTGTTCAATCGAATCGTTCTTTTTCTCCTGACTAACCTTGCCATATTGCTGGTGCTGAATATCACCATGCGCATTCTGGGTATAGACCAGATGCTGGCACGCAGCGGCGGCAACATGACGGGCTTGTTGGTGATGGCTGCCGTCATGGGATTCGGTGGGTCCTTTATCTCCCTGGCGATATCCAAATGGATGGCAAAACGAAGTACCGGAGCCCAGGTCATCGAGAACCCGCGCAACGCCGCCGAACAATGGCTGGTGGAAACCGTACGCCGCCAAGCGCAGCAAGCCGGTATTGGAATGCCTGAGGTGGCCATATTCGATTCACCTACCGTGAATGCGTTCGCAACCGGTATGAACCGGAACAATGCCCTGGTTGCCGTGAGCACTGGCTTGCTCAATAACATGACGCGCGAGGAAGCTGAAGCGGTGCTGGGTCACGAAGTAAGTCATGTGGCCAACGGCGATATGGTGACCCTCACCCTCATTCAGGGCGTGGTCAATACATTCGTGTTCTTCCTGGCGCGAGTCATCGGAAATATTGTTGACCGAGCCGTGTTCCGCAATAACGAAGGCCGGGGCATGGGCTACTGGGTCACCACCATCATCGCGGAACTTGTTCTGGGAGTCTTGGCTTCCATCATCGTGATGTGGTTTAGCCGTCACCGTGAATTTCGCGCCGATAGAGGCGGCGCCAGCCTTTCCACGCGCAACAAGATGATCGCGGCGTTGCGGCGCCTACAGGCGGTACACGAGCCAGTGCCACTCCCCGCCCAAATACAGGCTTTTGGCATTTCCGGGGCACGTAAATCTACGCTGGGCCGTTTGCTCATGTCCCACCCGCCCCTTGAAGAGCGCATCGCGGCACTCCAGGCCGCCACGTAGAGCGCGCAGCTGGCGCTGGACATCACGAAGGCCAGGAACAGGAGTGCCGTAATATAAGAGGGATGGCCAACTCCGAGAAATCCGATGTACGCACAACTGGTTGAGACGGGTGCCAAGAAGCTAAGAACCGCGGAAGAGATGCCCGCGGAAGAACGCGCGTTTCAGGCGCGGATCGACGCAGACATCAAGATCGAGCCGCAGGACTGGATGCCCGAGGCCTACCGGAAGACCCTGATCCGGCAAATCTCCCAACATGCCCACTCCGAAGTGGTGGGCATGCTCCCCGAGGGCAACTGGATCACACGCGCGCCCACCTTGCAACGCAAGGTCACGTTGCTAGCCAAAGTGCAGGACGAAGGCGGCCACGGGTTGTACTTGTACAGCGCTGCCGAAACGCTGGGTGTCTCACGTGACCAAATGATGGCCGATTTGCACTGTGGCAAGGCAAAGTATTCGAGCATCTTCAATTACCCAACCACCAGTTGGGCGGATATCGGTGCCATCGGCTGGTTAGTGGACGGTTCGGCCATCATCAATCAAATTCCCCTGTGCCGCTGCTCCTACGGGCCCTATGCGCGGGCCATGGTGCGCATTTGCAAGGAGGAGGCTTTCCATCTGCGCCAAGGCTACGACATCATGCTGGCTCTGTGCCGCGGTACGCCGGAGCAAAAGCAAATGGCGCAAGATGCGCTCAACCGGTGGTGGTGGCCCTCCCTTGCCATGCATGGCCCGCCCGATGCCGATTCCCCCAACAGCGCGCAATCCATGCAGTGGGGCATCAAGCGTTTCTCCAATGACGAACTGCGCCAGCGCTTCATCGATCAAACCGTACCGCAGGCCGAGCACCTGGGATTGACCATCCCCGATCCTGATCTGAAGTGGAACGACGCGCGGGGGCACTACGATTACGGGCAGATCGATTGGGAGGATTTCTACAACGTTATCAAGGGCAATGGGCCTTGTAACCGGGAACGCTTGCGGGCGCGAGTCAAGGCGTGGGAGGAGGGTGCATGGTTTCGCGAAGGGTTGGCCGCCTATGGCGAAAAGCACCCCAAGCAGGAGATTCCATGAGCGAGTTGCCTCTCTGGGAAGTATTCATCCGTAGCCAGCACGGGCTCTCGCACAAGCACGTGGGCAGTTTGCATGCGTCCGATGCGCAGATGGCATTGGCTCATGCGCGCGATGTCTACACCCGCCGCAATGAGGGTCTGAGCATTTGGGTGGTGAAGGCCGCGGACATCACGGCGAGCGTGCCCGGCGAAAAAGACGCGTTGTTCGAACCTGCCCATGACAAGATCTACCGGCATCCGACGTTCTTTCCCATGCCTAAAGAGGTGAAGGGGCTGTGAGTGTGCAACCCGCGAAGGCGGGGTTCGCCCTGCGCATGGGCGACAGCACTCTCATTCTGGGACACCGTCTCTCGCAGTGGTGCGGCCACGCGCCGGTACTGGAGGAAGATCTGGCGCTTGCCAACACGGCCTTGGACCTCCTGGGGCAGGCACGCCGCTGGTTTTCCTACGCGGGTGAGCTTGAAGGCAAGGGCCGAGACGAAGACGATTTCGCATTCAAGCGCGATGCGCACGAGTACCGCAACTTCCTGCTTGTGGAACAAGACAACGGCAACTACGCCGATACCCTCGCACGCCAATTCTATTTCGACCTTTGGCACCAGCTGCAATTGGCGGAACTCATGAATTCCAGCGATGTGCAAGTAGCGGCCATGGCGCGGCAAGGTCATACGGAAGTGATTTTTCATGCACGCCGCTCCAGCGATCTGGTGATTCGGCTGGGCGACGGTACCTCCGAGAGCCACCGCCGCATGCAACAGGCCCTGGATGAATTTTGGATTTACACCGGAGAACTATTCGAAGCGGATGTAGAGGACGATGCGCTTATTGCGGATGGGATAGTCCCGGACGTAGGTCTGCTTCAAGCGCCATGGCTTGAGCAAGTTACAAAGGTGTTGAAGGAAGGGACGTTACGCATGCCTTCAGCTACGGGCATGCGAAGTGGCGGAAGGCGCGGGCTACACAGCGAGCGTTTAGGTTTTCTATTGGCCGAGATGCAGTTTTTGCCCAGGGCATACCCAGGTGCCAAGTGGTAGGGGTGCGTCTGGCGGTGGCCGAATTTCATTCCTTGCAGGTGGCCTCGGTGCAAAAGGAAACGCGCGATGCTGTCGCCGTGAGTTTCGCGGTGCCCGAGCCCCTGCGTGCAAAATACCGCTTTGAGCCCGGCCAATACCTGACGCTGCGAAAAGAATTCGACGGAGAGGAAATCCGGCGCAACTATTCCATCTGCTCCGTACCGCAGGCGGCTGAAATGACCGTGGCCATCAAACGCGTAGCGCAAGGAATGTTCTCCACGTGGGCCAACGATCATCTACATGCCGGGAGGTACTTGGATGTCATGACGCCCGCCGGCCGGTTCGTGCGAGTGAAGACCGTACCCGGAGGAAACTACCTGGCCATTGCGGCGGGCAGCGGCATCACCCCCGTCTTGTCCATCATCAAGACCACGCTGCAAGAGGAGCCTGCCAGCCGCTTCACCTTGGTATACGGCAACCGGGCCGCGCATTCGGTGATGTTTCGTGAAGCTTTGGAAGACCTGAAGAATAGCTATCTGGCCCGCTTCTCACTGATCCACATTCTGTCGCGCGAGAAGCAGGATGTGGATATGCTCAACGGACGCATCGACCTGCCCAAGTGCCGGGCGCTATTTTCCCGGTGGGTTAGCGTGGATGGCCTGGACGCGGTGTATCTGTGCGGGCCGCAATCCATGATGGAGGATGCCAGCACTGCGCTGGCTGAGGCAGGCGTGGACGAGGCGCGCATTCACCGAGAATTGTTTTTTCTGGAAGGCCAACCCGCGGGTCGCGGCATTGCAAACCCCGAGCGCTCCCGCAGTGGACAATGCACCGTGACCGTGATACAGGACGGCCGTTCACGCGAATTTCTAATGGAGCGCGGGGCG
>JBJXGQ010000081.1:0-4674 GCA_046160525.1 Burkholderiales bacterium | reverse complement strand
TGTCCCGCAAGCGTTCGAAGACATTTCTAGCGTGGATGGGCTCCGTACGGTCCAGCACCACGATAAATTCCTCGCCGCCAAAGCGGTAGATCTGGTCGTGGATACGAAAGGACGAGCGCAGGATTTTTGCAAGTAGCAACAGCACTTCATCGCCGAATGTGTGACCGAGAGTGTCGTTGATGCGTTTGAAGTGGTCGATGTCCAGCAGCGCGATCCAGTACTTCTGAAACTCGTTGGGAGGGCGGCGGCGGCCCAGGAACGGCACCCGGTTGTCGTAGCGGTTTTCTCCGTTGACCGCCGCGATCAATTCCGAAAAACTGGTCTCGAAAGTCTTTCTGTTGAGCAGCCCCGTGAGCGTGTCGCGCTGGGCGTAGTCGATCATGGTGAGCTGGTTGCGGTAGAGTGTTAGCACCAGCAAAGCGAGGCGCTCTTGGTCCGCACTCAGGGATTGATCGAGCGTGGCCTCCACGATCCCAACTATCTCGCTGTCGCCGAAAACCGGGAGCAGGGCACGCGGACGCCTCCCCGTGGCCCCCTCTGCGCGCACGGTCATTTGCTCCGTATAGCAGCGGTACAAATCTGGCCTGCCCGCCAACTTCGGTAGCGCATCAGGGTCCCAAGAGCGCGCCAGCAGCGGTTTCATGGCGCCCCGGCGCAGCTCCACGCTGAGCAACATGCGAAATTCGCCGCCGTAGGGAATCAAGCGGTAGAAGCTGATGGTCGCGCAGCGCAGCATCTCCTTCAACACATGCACCAGCTGAATGTCGAGATTCTCCCGGGATTGGGCGTGGGAGAGCACGGAAACGATCTGTAGGGCATCACCCGCGCCGGGAATGTACTCCGCGGGGAACGCAAGATTCTGTGGGGGCTTAACCCCTGGGGCATCGGATTCTGGTTGCACGGCACGGTCCTTATCGGCCTGTAACAGGGCGCGCTTAAGGCCGTAGTGCTCTACGTGCAGGGCTATTTCGGCAATCGCTGGTACATCTTCAACAGGGAGGCGTCGTCTTCTTCGCCCAGCCCCTGGGCCAGGGCCGCCTGAAATGCCTGCATGGCCTGGCTTGCGAGCATGGCCGGAAAATGTTCCTTGCTGGCCAGATCCAACGCTAGGCTGATGTCCTTGGCGAGAATTTTCGTGGCGGCGCGCGGGGCGTAGTCATCTTCCAGGGCGCGCGCCATCCGGTCGAGCATCACCCAGCTTGCGCCTGAACTGGCTCCTATGACTTCTAGCAGGCGCTTGGAATCCAACCCCATGCGCATGCCTAGTGCCATGGCTTCAGCACCGGCGGCCAGGTTGGTTGCCGCCAGCATGTTGTTGATTAGCTTGAAGCGCGCGCCGTCTCCGGGTTTATCGCTTACGCGAAAAATCTTGTTGGAGATGATGTTCAACACTGGTTCGGCGTGCTGTACGGCGCTAGGGTCGCCGGCAATCATCATGCTCATTTCGCCGGCGCCGGCGCGGGCGGGCCCCCCGGAGACCGGCGCATCAAGAGCGTGCATCCCACGAGCGGACAATTGCTCCGAAAAGCGCGCGGCGTCTTCCGGCGCGATGGTGCTCGACAGGAGCACGACACTGCCAAGTTGCATATGTTCGGCGGCGCCCTCGTTGCCAAACAACACTTCTTCGATTTGCTTCGCATCCACCACGAGGAGGATGATCACGCCGCAAGCGCGTGCCAGTTGCGCACTGGAGGCACATGCGCGGGCGCCCAGCGCAGCCAGTTCGGCCATGGCGTGCGGCCGGATGTCCCGCACATAGGTAGTAACCCCCGAACCAAGCAGGCGGCGTGCGACGGCCCCGCCCATGGCTCCTACTCCGATAATTCCCGCGCTTACCTTCATAGCAACAATCCCAAGTATCATGCCAAACATTCGGATGGCGGGCATTCGCCAGCAGGAAATGCGATGAGATTATGGTCTAAGTGGGCGGGCTGGGTTTTGGCGAGCGCAATGCTCTTCGCGTTGCCAGCACGCGCGGAGGAAATGCCCGGTGAGGAATCGTGGCGTGCGTTGAAGCCCTTGATGTTTGGCGCCCGAGAAATTCGGCAAGACGGTACTCAGGTGATCGCTCTGTGGGCGCCCGGCCGCGCCGAGGATGCCGCCGTGGTACCCATCCGAATTCGCACCCGCATCAAGCAAACGCCGGAGCGGTTCGTGAAGACCATCTGGTTGGTGATCGACAACAACCCTTCCCCCTTCGGCGTGAAGTTCATGATGACGCCGGAGAGCGGGCGCGCCGATATCGAAACGCGGGTGCGGCTGGAGAATTCCTCGCCCGTTCGCGTAGTCGCGGAACTCAACGACGGCTCCCTATGGATGGATTCCCGTGTCGTTTTCGGTTCGGGGGGATGTTCAGCACCCGTGGCCAAGAACGAGCAGGCCATGAAAAACATGGGCAAGCTGAAATTCAGCGTGGAAGAAGAGCCCAAGTCGAGCGGCGGCGCCGCGCTCGCCCACTTGCGCGTGAGCCATCCGCAATTCTCGGGTATCGGCGCCCGGGCGTTAGGCGCTCGCTTCGTGCGGCAAGTGAACGTGTTCTACGCGGACAAGATGGTGATGTCCGCCGAGTTGGACTTCACCATCAGCGAGAATCCCAGCTTCCGCTTCTACTTCCTTCCATCGGGAAAAGGCGAGCTACGCGCGGAAATCGTGGATACGGAAGGATTGCGCAGCGAAGCGGCGCTGGCTGTCGTTGTGCCGGATGCAGCTTCGGCCACGGAACCCGCGGGACAGTAGTTACACACGTTCGGTCATCCTGGAAAAGCATTTCACCGCCAAGGACGCTAAGGACGCGAAGGAATTCCAGGGAGAACCCCGCCTGCAACGCGAGGGGAGAGCTGCAACCGGTGTATGATCTTTTATGTCTATACAGCCATACTATGCCGGAGGTTTTATGTCATCGGTTATTCGTACCGCGAAGGTGTTTCGCAACGGCGGAAGCCAGGCCATTCGCCTGCCCAAGGATTTGCGAGTCTCGGGAGATGAAGTGCTGCTTAAGCAGGATTACGGTTTAATCACTATCTTGCCCATGGCACCGCGCGACAGATCTCTTCTAGAACTCCTCAAGGCGATCGGTCCGATCGATATCGCGCCCCGCGACCAACCCGGCTGGACGGACCAGCGCAGCACGAAAGCATTTAAGCCTACGACCACGCGTAAGCGTCCGCCTCGCGGGAAAAAGTGAGGTACATGCTTGACACGAACATCCTCTCGGCCTTGATACACCAACGCCGGGACTTTGAGCGCGTCGCAACTCGTATCGATACCCTACCGCTAGAGGACCGGCTCGTTTCGGCCATTACCCAGAGCGAGATAGAGACCATGATCGCGAAGGCTGGAGACCCACCGAAGAAAGCCGCGCAGGCGAGGCTGGTGCTGGCGTATTTCAACGTTCAGGATTTTGGCGAAGGCGCCGCATACTACACCGGGCAAATTCGCGCTTATCTTGAACCTAAGGGGATTTCCATCGGCCCGCTCGATACGCTCATCGCCGCCCATGCCATGAGCTTGGAGGCAGTGATAGTCACCGGCAACGTTTCCGAATTTTCTCGGGTTCCCGGCCTAAAGGTGGAGAACTGGCTGCGTTAAGCCGTTAAGCGTTGTTGCATTTTGCGCGCGACAAACCTCGCCGAATATGCCCAACGTCCCCTGGAAAGGCATTTCACCGCCAAGGACGCGAAGGGACGCGAAGGAATTCCAGGGAAACGAACCTCACTGATGGGGCGGACACTTCAATTCCGGAATATGCTGAACTAGTCTTCCGTTCGTGGTGAGCCTGTCGAACCATGAATGGAAGACTTCACACATCCAGCGTGCTGCATAAACCTAGAAAAGCTATTGCACACGAAGGACACGAGGTAGCACGAAGGAGAGACGAAGAAACCTTGTCTAATGCCGTTCACCAATTGGGTGAGGCGGATGCTGCTGCCCCAATGGTCTTGTTTTCCTTCGCGTCCATAGCGGTTAATCTCCGCATGTAGGGTTAAGCCTTTGCACTGGGCCGGGCGCTCATCATGTTGTACCAGCGAATGAGATTGCGGTGCCCTTCTGGAATGGAAATCTTGCCCAACACTTTGGCGAAATCCATGGAACAAAGCGCGGTGATGTCCGCTACCGACACGCGGACGCCCGCGACGAATTCGTTACTAGCCAGTTGCCCGTCGAACATTTCAAAGAAGCGCCGAACCCGCTTGTGACCTCGCTCCACTAACGACGGAAGCTGAGGAACGGAAGTGGCGTAACCCCCAATGCCACGGTCCGCGAATGCGGGATGCGTGTTGCGAACAATTTCCGCCGTCCCGATCATTCCTTCATCGTAAGCCCTCCGCTCCCACATCTCGACAATAGCCTTGTCCTTCGCGTCAGTGCCCATCAGAGGCGGGGAGGGATGGAGCGTCTCGAAGTAACGGCAAATAGCCATGGCTTCGCCTATCTGCGTGCCGTCGTCCAGTTCGAGCATGGGGACCATGGCAAAGGGATACTTCGCTTTGTAATCCGCACGCAAGGCGGCACCTTCGCCTGCCACATCCTCAATGGGGACCGTAAGCCGAATGGCACTTACTTAACGGTAAGAGTTTGATGCGTAGAGTGAAAGAGGCTAGCTCGAAGAGTGATAAGGTGGAGTTTCAAGACAACCACCGAATACTCAAGGAGCTAGCCCAAATGCATCCTAAT